>NZ_QURH01001047.1 GCF_003428695.1 Actinomadura logoneensis | reverse complement strand
CCGGGGCCGGAGCTGCGGGCACGGCGGCCGGGACGTCCGCGACCGGCGCCGCCTCCCAGGGCCTGCTGGCGTCCACCACGGCGAAGGTCGCGCTGGGCGTCGCGGCGACGGTCCTGGTCGCGGGCGGCGCGACGGGCGTCCGGCACTTCACGGCCTCCCCCGCGAAGCCGCGGCCGCGTCCGACGCCGAGCGCGGCGCCGACCGTCCAGCTCGTCGCCGCCCGCCAGTGCAAGGTCACCGGGCCGCTCGGGGACGACCAGACCCCCAGGGGCGCGCCGGCGAAGGTCCGGACGGCCGTGCGCCTCCCGGCCGGGGCCGCTGTCTACCGCTTCGACAAGGGCGTCTACGTGGTCGGTCCCGCCGGGCGGACCTGCTCCGGCTCGTCCGGGAACAGCAGCGCGGGCACCACCATCGGACGGGGCGCGGCGGCCGGGAGCGTCTTCACCTACGCGCCGTTCTCGATCGGCTCGTTCAACATCTCCACGTGCCAGTACTTCCCGGACTCGCCCGAGGCGGCGAAGATCCGGAGGGAGGCGCAGTGCACGTCCGACCTGCGCGTCCGCCGTCCGCTCGACCTCGGACGGCCGTCCCCGAAGATGATGGTCGGGCTGAACCCGCCCACCACCGAGGCCAAGCCCGCGTCGCCGTACGTGGCGGTCGTCCTCGGGGTCCTGAACGGGGGATCGCTCACCTGCCGCCTGCTGGCGGCCCAGGCGGACGTCTGCACCGCCGCCCTGACGTTCGGGGTGGAGCGGGCGACGGCCGGCAAGCCCCTGACGCCGGCGGCCGTCGCCGCCGTCCAACGCCAGATCGCGGACGCGGTCGCGGCGTCCAAGCGCTGAACTGGGATGATGAGGCCATGACGTACGAACTGCTGCTCTGGCGCTCCGACGGGCCGGTGACCCGCGAGCGGGCGGAGAAGATCGACGAGTCCGGCGCGGAGGCGACGCCGGTGATCGCGGAGTTCGTCGTCGAACTGCGCCGCCTGCACTCCGACGTGCAGGTCGTGGAGACCGGCGGCGGACGGTTCGCGCGGGTGGAGATGGCCGACGACCAGGCCGACCAGGTGTCCACGGACGTCTACGCGATCGCGCGGGGCCTCGGGCTGGTCGTCTGGGACCCGGTCCGCGGGCTCGTCCACAACGTCGCCCCGGTCGGGGTCTACCAGGGGATGCAGCTGCACACCGGGGACGGCATGGTGGTGATCGATCCGGACCTCGGGCTCGTCCGGGACGTCCTGACCCGCCTCGGCCCGGAGAACCCGTTCGCGGCGCTGGTCGTGTTCGGCCACCACTTCGTCCAGGTCTCCCCGGAGGACGGCGGCTACGAGCTGGAGTACAAGGACGGCGCGCGCGGCGAGATGTACCGCACGCGCCTCCTCGACCTGGCCGAGGTGCAGCGGGCGTTCCACGAGTACGCCAACGACGACCGCGGCTTCCTCGACCGCCACACCTGGCAGACGGTCACCACCGGTTGACCACCCGGGCCGGGTGATCAACCGCCGCTGAACGACGGATCGCTGAACGACGGACCGCCGAACGACGGACGGCCGGACGAGCCCCGCCACCGGGCGCCCACCGCCGCGGCGGTGATCACCCGGTGGCGGAGGGCCGTCAGTAGCGGATGATCGCGCCGGTCGTGCCCGGGCCGTCCCACACGTAGGACGCCGCGCCCCAGACGGACGCGGTGCCCCGCGCGTTGGACAGCTGGTAGATCCGCAGGTCCCGGCCCTTCACCGTGGGCAGGGCCGCCTTGGCCCAGCGGCCCTTGGTGAAGTGGAACATCTCGAAGGCGGTGGCGGCCCAGGCGCCGCCCTTACCGTCCGGCGTCACCGAGATGACCCCGGTCTTGGCCGGCGGGTCGGACCGGCGCCACGACTTGCCGTCCCAGTGCAGCGCGAGCGGACGGGCGGCGTAGACCGCTCCCTTCCGCTCGTACCGGGTGCCCGCGACCCAGACGTCGGCGGACGACCGGGCGGCCACCGTGGTCAGCCCGGCCCCCGGCCGTCCGGTGGCGCCCGAGAGCGCGGGCAGCTTCACGGCGGTCCAGGACCTGCCGTTCCAGTGCCGGACGACCGGCACCGGCAGGGCGCCCTTGGGGGTGACGGTGCCGACGGCCCACGCGTTCCTGGCGGAGACCGCCGTGCCGCCGGTCATCGTGAACCCGGTGCGCGGACGGGTCCAGGACCGTCCGTCGAAGTGCCACGTGCCGAACGAGTACCCGTCGGTCTCGACGCCGTGGACCCACACGTCCTTCGGCCCGCCGACGACCGCGCCGCCGACCTCGCCGGTGGACTTCCAGGTGTGGGAGATCGTCCACTTGGCGCCGTTCCAGTGGAGGGCGTACTTGCCGGACGGCGTGGACCCGAAGGCCCAGACGTCGTTCGCCGCCGATCCGGCGACGGTGAAGAGGTAGCTCCGCTTGCGGAGCGGGGCGGGCAGCGTGGTGTCGGCCCAGCGCTTACCGTCGAACCTCCAGGCGTGGGCGGTCGTGCCGATGCGGCCCACGGCCCAGACGTTCCTGGCGTTGATCGCGGCCACGGCGGTGAAGCGGGCCTTGGCGTCGGAACGGGCGACCTTCCAGGCGGGGGCGGCGGCGTCCGCGGTGGCCGGGACGAGCGCGCCGAGCGCGACTCCCGCGGCGGCGACGACTGACAAGGAACGACGCATCGTTGTCCTCTCTGTTGATCTTGATCAGTCGGACGCCGGAAACGGCCGCGAGGTTGTCACGCGGCCTGGGGCGGATCGTCGGCACGGCCCGGAGGGGGACCCCGGTGGCACGACCGGTGTCCGATTCGTCCTATCTTGTGTGGCGGAGGGGTGCAGACGGCGCCGGCCGGTGCGGGGACGGCGCGAACCAGGGGCGGGAGTCGCCATGTACGGAACCGAGGTCGGGCAGCTCATCGGCGTCGTCGAGCTGGCCGCCGTGGCGTCCAGCGTCGCGCTGGCCCGCCGGTTCGTCCGCGAGGAACTGGCGGACGACCCGCGCTGCGACACCGCCGAACTGCTGGTCTCCGAGGCGTGCACCAACAGCGTCCGGCACTCCCGCTCGGGCGACGGCGGGAGCTTCACCCTGGCCCTGCGCGACCGCGGCGGCGTCCTGCACTGCGAGGTCGTGGACGCCGGCGCCGAGACCCTCCCGACCCGGCGCGTCGGCGACGAGCCCCGCGACAACGGCTACGGGATCATCCTGATCGAGACCCTCGCGGACCGCTTCGGCTACACCTCCGACCCGTCCGGCTCCCTGCACACCTGGTTCGAGCTCGCCCCCTGACCGTCCCGTCCGTCCCTCCCGGAGGCCGCGGCGGACCGGGGCCGCGGACCGTCCCGGACCGTGGACACGGGGGCGGGGCGGCCGGTGTCCGCGGGCCGGGTAGCCTGGCGACGCGATGACTGAGAAGACGATCGTTCACCTGCTGCGGCACGGTGAGGTGCACAATCCCGACGGGGTCCTGTACGGCCGGCTGCCCGGCTTCCGCCTGAGCGAGGACGGAAACCGGATGGCCAAGGCGGCGGCCGAGTGGTTCGCCGGGCGCGACGTGACCGCCCTGGTCTCCTCGCCCATGCAGCGCGCCCTGGAGACCGCGGCCCCGCTGGTCGACACGTTCGAGCTGCCGGTGACGGTGGACGACCGGCTGATCGAGGCGGACAACCACTTCGAGGGCCTGACGTTCGGCGTCGGCGCGGGCAGCGTGCGGCGGCCGGAGCACTGGCGCTACCTGTGGAACCCGTTCCGCCCGTCCTGGGGCGAGCCCTACACCCAGATCGCCCGCCGGATGCGGTCCGCCGTGATCGCCGCCCGGGACGCCGCGACCGGCCACGAGGCCGTCTGCGTCAGCCACCAGCTCCCGATCTGGATCCTGCGGCTGCACGCCGAGCACCGCCGCCTCTGGCACCACCCGGGCCGCCGCGAGTGCAACCTCGCGAGCGTCACCAGCCTGGAGTTCGAGGGCAGCCGCCTGGTCGGGGTCTCCTACGCCGAACCGGCCGTGGGCATCGGCCGGGGTACCGGTGTCCCGGGCGCCTGAGCCTGCCGGTACATTGAGTACTACGTCTTGTAGTAGGAGGGTGCGTTGAGCCCCCGGATCTCCCTCGTGAGCGCCGTGGCGGCGTCCGCGGTCGTGCTGCTCGCGGGTTGCGCGGGCGGCGGCACCGGCGGTCCCGGCGCGGGCGACAACCGGTTCATCGCGGGCAACGGCAAGCTCCAGGAGGTCGCCGCGTCGAACCGGCACGCCGCGCCGCAGGCCGGCGGCGCCACGCTGGAGGACAAGCAGGTCAAGCTGTCCGACCTGCGGGGCAAGGTCGTCGTGGTGAACTTCTGGGCGTCCTGGTGCGCGCCGTGCCGGGGCGAGGCCCCGTCGCTGGAGCAGGTCTACCAGCAGAACAAGGGCAAGGGCGTCGAGTTCCTCGGCGTCAACTTCAAGGACGACAAGGACAACGCGCTCGCCTTCGAGCGCCGGTTCAAGACGTCCTACCCGAGCCTGTTCGACGGCGACGGCCGGATCGGCCTGGCCTTCAAGGACGTCCCGCCGAACGCCATCCCGACGACGCTGGTGCTCGACCGGCAGGGGCGGGTCGCCGCGCGCCTGCTCGGCGCGACGACGTTCTCGAGCCTGAACCCCGTCGTCACCAAGGTCCTCGCGGAAAAGTGATCCTCGCGGCGGTGGACACCGAGACGACCGTCACCAGCGGCTCGCTGCTGGCGGCGGCCCCGCTGGCGGCGCTGGCGGGGCTGGTGTCGTTCGTGTCGCCGTGCGTGCTCCCGCTCGTCCCCGGCTACCTGTCGTACGTGACCGGGATGACCGGCGCCGACCTCGCCGAGCAGCGGCGCGGCCGACTGCTCGGCGGCGTCGCGCTGTTCGTCGGCGGCTTCACCTTCGTGTTCGTGAGCATGGGCGCGGTCGCGGGCGGCCTCGGCCGCTGGATGCTGGAGTACCAGACGACGATCCAGCGCGTCCTCGGCGTCCTGACGATCGTGTTCGGCCTGGCGTTCATGGGCTTCGTCCCCGGGCTGCAGCGGACGCTGAAGTCGGGCCGGATGCCGAGCGCCGGGCTCGCCGGGGCGCCGCTGCTCGGGGTGATCTTCGGACTGGGCTGGACGCCGTGCATCGGGCCGACGCTCGCCGCCGTCCAGTCCCTGGCGATCACCGAGGCCAGCTCGTCCCGCGGGGCGCTGCTGTCGGTCGCCTACTGCGTCGGACTCGGGCTGCCGTTCCTGCTCACCGCGCTCGCCTACCGCCGCGCGCTCGGCGCGTTCGCCGCCGTCAAGCGGCACTACGCGCTGGTCATGCGGGTCGGCGGGGGCATGCTGGTGCTCATCGGGCTCGCGCTGGTGACCGGGCTCTGGAACGAACTGACCATCCAGATGAAGTCGTTCATCGGCGGCTTCGAGACCCCGATTTGAGCCATGGCCGACACAGACACTGAGCGCGAGAAGGCGGCGACCGCCGACGCCGGCAAGGCCGGGACCGCAGGCGCCGCGACGTCCGGGAACGCCGCGACCGAGACGTCCGCCGCGTCCGACAAGGTCGAGGCGGCGGCGACCGCGGCTCCCGCCGGACGGACGGCCGCCGACGAGGGCCCCCGTCCCAGGGGCCTCGGCCCGGTCGGCTGGCTGCGCTGGGCCTGGCGGCAGCTCACCACCATGCGGACGGCCCTGATCCTGCTGTTCCTGGTGGCGCTCGGCGCGATCCCCAGCTCCTTCCTGCCGCAGCGCGCGCAGGCGCCGGAGAAGGTCGCCCTCTACTTCAAGCAGCACGCGGCGCTCGCGCCGTGGCTCGACCGGTTCTCCCTCTTCGACGTGTTCGCCGCGCCCTGGTTCGTGGCGATCTACGTCCTGCTCTTCGTGTCCCTCGCGGGCTGCGTCCTGCCGCGCCTGGTCAAGCACTTCCGCGCGATGCGCGCCCAGCCGCCCGCCGCGCCCCGCAACCTGGCCCGGCTGCCGCAGTCGGCGACGTTCGAGACGACCCGCACCCCCGACGAGGTGCTGGCCGAGGCCCGGGCGCTGCTGCGGAAGCGGCGCTTCCGGGTCGCGGACGGCCCGGGTTCGGTGGCGTCCGAGAAGGGCTATGCCGGCGAGCTCGGCAACCTGCTGTTCCACCTGGCCCTGCTCGGCCTGCTGTTCTCGCTCGGCGTCGGCAACCTGTTCGGCTACCGGGGGGACGTGCTGCTCCGCGAGGGCTCGTCCTTCGGCAACACCCTCGCCCAGTACGACCAGTTCAAGCCCGGACGGGCGTTCAGCACCGACGAGCTGGCGCCGTTCTCGATCACCCTGGACGACTTCCAGGCCAAGTACGAGCTCAAGGGCGCCAAGCGCGGCCAGGCCACCGACTTCCACGCCGAGATCACCTACCGGGACACCCCGACGTCCGCGCCCAAGCGCTACAACCTGCGGGTCAACCACCCGCTGAAGGTCGGCGGCTCGAAGGTCTACCTGCTCGGCCACGGCTACGCGCCGCAGTTCACCGTCCGGGACGCCAAGGGCCAGATCGCCTTCCGCGGCGCGGTCCCGTTCCTGCCGCAGAACCCGCGCACGCTGCAGTCCGAGGGCGTGATCAAGGTCCCGGACGCCCAGCCCGACCAGCTCGCCTTCTACGGGATCCTCTGGCCGACCGCGACCGCCACCCCCGACGGCAAGCAGATCGTCTCGGAGTTCCCGGCCGCGCTGCGCCCGGTCGTGTCGATCGTCGGGTTCAAGGGCGACCTCGGCCTGGACAACGGCAACGCCCAGTCGGTGTACCGGCTGGAGGGCCTCGGCAAGACGCTCAACCCGATCAAGCGCGGCGAGAAGCTGATGGAGCCGGGGGAGACCTTCAAGCTCCCCGACGGCTCGGGCTCGATCTCCTTCGACGGCATGAAGGAGTGGACGAGCCTGTCGGTCAACCACGACCCGGGACGGCTGCCCGCGCTGGTCGCGGCCGTCCTCGCGATCCTCGGCGTGATCGCCTCGTTCACCGTCCGGCGGCGCAGGGTATGGGTCCGTGCGGGCTCCGCCGGGGACGGGCGTACGGTGGTCCATGTCGGCGGGCTCACACTCGGGAACCCGACTCCGGAGTTCGACGACGTCGTGGCCGCCCTGCGCGGCACACCCGCGGACTCCGCCGGCGCGGAGCCCGAAAAGCCCGCGGAGCCCGAAAAGCCCGCGGAGCCGGAGGAGTCCGCGGAGCCCGATGCCCCGGTGTCCGAGGACGCCGGGACGCCGGCGGACGACGGCCCCGCGAAGGCCGCGCCCACCGGCGACAAGTCCGAACAGTCCGGAGCCGAGACGCCCACGTCGGCGGCGGACGACCCTGCTGATAAGGAGTGACGAGGGTGCCTACCGCCGACCTCGCCAACCTGAGCGACAAGCTGATGCTCAGCACCGTGGTGCTGTACATCGTCGCCCTGGTCGCCTACGCGGCCGACCTCGGCTTCGGCCGGAGGAGAGAGCCCGCCGCCGCCGTCCGCACCGAGGCGAAGGTCCTCGTCGGGGCCGGCGGCCCGGACGAGACCGTCACCGAGACCGCGGCGGCCTCCGGGCCCGCCGAGGAGGACGACCGCCGCCGCATCGACTGGGCGCGGCTGGCCGTCGTGCTGAACGTGCTCGGCTGGGCGTCCCACCTCGGCGTCATCCTGACCCGCGGCCTCGCGGCGCACCGCTGGCCGTGGGGCAACATGTACGAGTTCCTCACCGCCATCGCGTTCGCCGCGGTCACCGCGTTCCTGATCGTCCTGGCCCGCTACAGGGCCCGGTTCCTCGGCGCGTTCGTCATGTTCGCCGCCGTGATCGCGCTCGGCGTCGCCAACATCTGGCTGTACGACTCGGTCGGCCCGGTGACCCCGGCGCTGAACTCGTACTGGATCGCCATCCACGTCACCGCCGCGATCATCGCGACCGGCTCGTTCACCGTCGCGGGCGCCGCCACCGCCCTGTACCTGCTCAAGTCGCGCCGCGAGGCCGCCGGGCCGGTCCCCGAGGACTCGGTCTGGGCCCGCGTCCCGGGCGTGGACGCCCTGGACCGGCTGGCCCTGCGCGTCACGACCTTCGCCTTCCCGATCTGGACGGCCGCCATCGTCATGGGCGCCATCTGGGCCGACGAGGCGTGGGGCCGCTACTGGGGCTGGGACCCGAAGGAGACCTGGTCCTTCGTCACCTGGATCGCCTACGCCGCCTTCCTGCACGCCCGCGCCACCGCCGGCTGGAAGGGCCGCAAGGCCGCCGTCCTCTCCTTGGTCGCCTTCGCGTGCCTGATCTTCAACTTCTTCGGTGTGAACTACATGTTCTCGGGCCTGCACTCCTACGCCTGACGGACCCTGCCAAAGGCGTCCTCCCTCCCGGGAGGACGCCTTTGGCGTTTCCGTCGCCCACCAGGACCGACGGTGAGGGAGCCCGGACCGTGCCGGGGCGGTCAGAGAATCCTGTCGGGCCGGGTGGGGGAGTCGAGGCGGCTGACGGCCCGCTCGATCCAGGCGAGGTAGTGGTCGAGGAAGGGCGGGCCGAGGCGCCATTCGGCGTTGCTGTGGTCGATGGTGACGACGCGGCCCCGGGACGGGCCCGCCGTGACGACCCCGAGGAAGTCGCCGCAGCCCAGGTGGGTGGTGAGGAGGTGGCCGTCCTCCAGGGCGTCCTCCTCGTCCTCGTCGAGGTAGAGGGGGCCGGCGTCGCCCTCGGGGAAGGGAACGGCGCACGCCGGGCCGGCGGAGCCCTTCATGGACCTCCAGTCGAGGCCGTAGTAGGGGCCCGCGCCACAGCCGACCGCGGAGAGGAAGGCGCGGAACTCCTCGGGGAGTTCGCAGCCCATCGCCGTCTCCAGGTCCGTCAGGACGTCGTCCGGAACGGGCTGGTTCTCGTATCGGTGCAGGTCCGCGCCGAACACGATGTGGCCGTCCAGGCGGTTCCCGTCGTCGTCCACGAAGCGGGACGCGCCGGGCCGCGGCGGGTCGAGCTCCCGGAGACGGTCCAGGCGGGCGCGGATGTGCTCGATCCGGGTCCGGATGTCCTCACTCATGGGTCGATCATGGTGCGTCCCGAACGGGACCGGCCACCGGATTTCAGTCGTCGCCGCGGATCCGGCGGTCCAGGCTGCGGAGGAAGGCCGGGTCGTCGTCGGGCCCCTTCGGAGCGTCCGGGTGGGGGACGGACCGGGAACCCGGCGGCCACAGCGCCGCCTCCAGGGACCGTCCGCGCGGGCGGCCCGCCACCATCCACAGCAGCGCGCCGACGACGAAGCCGAGGAGGGCGACCAGCAGCCAGACCGACTTCGGGAGGAGGCGCACCTCGCGCTCGTCGCTGGTGAGGACGTCCAGCAGACAGAACAGCCAGCCCGCGACGAGCACGGCGGCGATCAGCGCATACGGCATGGGACAACGTTAGTCCCCGACATAGGGGGATGACGGCGTGTCGGGATTCGGCTTACGCTGCCCGGAGGCCCCGCACGGGGCCCCGCGAGAACGCGAGGAGCCCGATGCGGTTCAAAGGCATCCATCGCCGGACCTCCGGAGGCGGGGCGCGCCCCGGCGACGCCCGGTACTCGCCCTCGCCGCCCGATCCCGGCCGGTCGCGGGACTCGGGCGCCTGGCAGAGCCCCGAACCGGCGCAGATCCGGCCCCGGGGCGCGCAGCCGCGGGACCGGTTCGGGCGGTTCCGCAAGGGCGGCCGGGACGACGCGTACGCGGCCCGGCCCGAGACGGACGCGCCGGGCCCCGATCCGGCGGCGGCCGTCGGACGGCACCGGATGGGCGCCGAGCGGCCCGCGAAGGTCTACTCGTGGAGCGACTTCGAGCTGGACGACGAGCCGGGCCCGCCGCGCGCAGCGCCGCGTCCCCCGGACAGCCCGGCCGCGCTGGACGGCCTGCGCCACTGCGGCGTCCTGGAGCGGGTCCTGCACCGCCAGTGGGACGCCCGGCAGGGTCCGCCGTCCCCGGAGGTCGTCCGGGCGGTGGAGAGCCTGGCGGCACTGCCGGACGCGCTGAAGCGCAGGCTCGCCGACGGCCTGTCCGGGATCTACGTCGGGCCTGGCGGCGTCCCGCACCTGGACGACATGGGGCACCTGCGCGGCCGTCCGCTGCCGTCCGGCCGGGCGACCTGGGACATCTGCGCCGGCGCGTACGGCGACCGGAAGATCGTCGTCGGGGACCGGCCGTCGCCGACGCCCGACGTGATGATGCACGAGGTCGGGCACGCGCTGGACGACCTGGACGGCGGGGACGGCGGCTGGCAGTCCGACATGCCCGCCTTCCAGCAGCTCTACGAGATGTGCCGGCCGTACCTGATGAGCGACTTCCACCAGCAGCCCGACGCTCTCGGCCGCCGGGAGTTCTTCGCCGACGCGTTCGCCGCGATTTCGGCCCGGCAGCGTCCGGCATTGGTGGATATGCTCTCCGGCAACATCCGCGCCGCGCTCGAGGTCATGCTCTTCTTCAACCGCCGATACGGAATCTGACCTGACCCTCCGCCAACGGAAAGACAAGCCAGCGAAGGTGATTCCCGATGTACGTGATCCGGCTCCCCGACGGCACGCTCAGGGTGCCGCACGGCGTCCTGCTCGACGGCGGTGACGACGGACGGGTCATCGCCGACGCGTACGTGGAGATCGGCCCGGACGACCCGGACTACGACCGTCTTCTCGCCGGGTCGCTCACCGAGCGGGAACTCGAGGACCGCCGCCGCGCCTGGCGCGAGGGCGACGCCGAGTTGGCGGCGGCCTTCGAGGAGTGGAAACGCGACCAGGACACCTGATCCGATCCCACCCGGCCCCATCCGATCCCATCCGGCCCCGTCCCGGTAACCCCGCCCGTCGCGCCCCGGCGGTGAAAGCGCCTCAGGACGAGCCTTGATCGGACGCCGAACCGCGTCACTTCCGGGGACGCATAAGGTGCGGAACCGACAGCAGAATCGTCCGCTCCGTGCGAATTCAGCACACCGGGAGCCTCTGCTGAACGTAAACCGTGGCGTCGCGAAATAAGTCGGCGCTCAGCCGTGAACCGCTCCCACGCGTCGCCCCGAAATGCCGCCTGGAGAAATGGCCGACGTGACGCCGGCGACGGACTCATGAAGCGGTGGGAAAGCGCGCGGACGCGGAATGCGGGAACGTTCCTTCATCGCCGAAGACGGCACGGGACTCCCGCAAGAAGACCGAACCGGAGGCGGCTGGAAGGCGCTCTCAAGACGTTCCCGAGATGCCGGAGACCAAGCGCCCGCACGCTGTCCTGAAAGCAGAAGGACGCGCGGTGGAGGAGGCGCGGGTGAGGCCCGTGGGGTGGGCGTGGCCTGGAGAGTCGTTGACGCGCGGGCGTCCCGCCATGCCCGCGCGTCCACGACGTGGTCGTGCTCCGCACCCGCGAGCGGGTGCGGGAAAACAGAAGACCGCCTGCATCCGGCGGGGCGTGCCGGGGAGGCGGGGCCGGAAAGGCGGCGCCGGGACCGACCGCGCCGGGAAGGCGCGGGCGGAGTCCCGTCAGCGGACGGCCGAGTGCTCCACGACCGGTTCGTCTCCGCGAAGCAGCGCGTGCACTTCGGACTCGCGGAAGCGGCGGTGGCCTCCGGGCGTCCGAATGCTGCTGATGCGGCCCGCAGCGGCCCATCGGGTGACCGTCTTGGGATCAACCCTGAAGAGCGCGGCGACCTCTCCGGGGGTCAGCAGGCGCTCGCTGGTGCTCTCCACGTTCTCTCTCCCCCTTTGTCCCGCTCTCGGCGCGGGTGGACTGTTTCCTAGTGTGGCGGAGCAAGACCGATTTCTCCCTTGTTTTCGGAAAACATCACGCTGCGTAGTTCGGCGAGCTGCCCATATCACCGACCGTAAACACGGTTTAGGACACTACGGACACCGCGCCCACCTTCCGCACCTCGCGCACCGCGCGTGCGGGCCGCCGGGCGGTCCGTTATCGCGCGCCGATCGTGAGCGAATAACCTCGCTTCCATGCCCGCCACCCCGCCCACCGCCCCGTCCGACCCCGGCACCGGTCCCGTCCCCGGCACGGGTCCCGGCCTGGTGACCCTCGCGGACATCGAGCACGCGGCCGGACTGATCGCCGGAACCGCCGTCCGCACCCCGCTCGTGCCGTTCCCGACGCCCGGCGGCGACCGGTTCCTGCTCAAGGCCGAGTCGCTCCAGCCGGTCGGCGCGTTCAAGCTGCGCGGGGCGTACGCGACCATCGCCGGCCTGCCCGCGGACGAGCGGGCCCGGGGCGTCGTCGCGCACTCCAGCGGCAACCACGCCCAGGCCGTCGCCTGGACGGCCCGTGCCCTCGGCATCCGCTGCGTGCTGGTCATCCCGCACACCACGCCGGGGGTGAAGGTCGAGGCGTGCATCGCCCTCGGAGCGGAGATCGTCTATGTCGAGCCCACCCTGGAGGCCCGCGTCGAGACGGCCGAGAAGCTGGCCGCCGCGCACGGCTTCACGCTCGTCGCGCCGTTCGACGACCCGCGCGTGATCGCCGGTCAGGGCACCGTCGGGCTGGAGATCGTCCGGGACGAGCCGGACCTCGACCTCGTGCTCGTCCCCGTCTCCGGCGGCGGCCTGGTCTCCGGCGTCGCCGCCGCGGTCAAGGCGGTCAACCCGCGGGCCAGGGTCGTCGGGGTCGAGCCCGAGCTCGCCGCCGACGCGCGCGACTCGCTGCGCGCCGGGCGGCCGGTGGCGTGGGCCGCCGAGGACACCGGGCGGACCGTCGCCGACGCGCTGCGCGTCCAGCGGCTCGGCGACCTCACGTTCGCGCACGTCCGCGAGCTGGTGGACGACATCGTGACGGTCTCGGAGGACGAGATCCTGCTGACCATGCGCCGCGTCGCGCGCGAGGCCCGCCTCATCGCCGAGCCGGGCGGGGCGGTCGCCGCCGCCGCGTACCTGTACCGGCGCGGGGAGCTGCCGCCCGCGCGCACCACCGTGGCCGTGCTGAGCGGCGGGAACGTGGACCCGGCGCTCTTCCTGGACGTGCTCCGGCAGGGTTGAACCAGGTCATCGGCCGACCGGGAGTAGCCTGGAGCCGCCATGCGTTCCGTACTGTTCTACACCTCCGCGCGCCTGGGGATCTTCGTCGCCACGACGGCCGTCCTCTGGCTGACGCCCATGCGCAAGGCGCCGCTGTTCCTGCTGCTCGGCGCCCTCGTCCTCAGCGGTGTCATCAGCTACGTGCTGCTGTCCCCGCAGCGGGACGCCATGTCCGCGGCGATCGCCGGCGCCGTCCGCGACAAGAAGACCAGGCTCGACGAGTCCCGCGGCAAGGAAGACTGACGCGGGCGGAGCCACCCGCACGCTCCGGACCGCGGTCCCGCGTGCCGCCACCGCGCGTCTTGGCGGTGCGTCCTCTCTCAGTGCCCCCGTGCTCGTCGCGGGGGTTTTTTCATGTCCGGGGACCGGGCGGCGGGCCTCTCCCGGACCCGGCCGGGACACTTTTCCGGCATGGTGGCGGTCCCTTCGCGCCGGTTCGCGGACGGCCTCCTAGGGTGGAGGCATGACCCGCGCCAATCTCGACAAGAAGCCCGCCGACGTGGCGGCCATGTTCGACCGGACCGCCGACCGGTACGACCTGCTCAACACCCTGATGACCGGCGGAATGGAACGGTGGTGGCGCCGGGAGGTCGTGCGTGCCGTGGCGGCCCGCCCGGGGGAGAGGGTCCTCGACCTCGCCGCCGGGACGGGCACCTCCTCGGTGCCGTTCGCGGCGGCCGGCGCGCAGACCGTGGCGTGCGACTTCTCGCTCGGGATGCTCCGGGTCGGACGCCGGCGGCAGGCCGGGGTGGAGAACCTGGCCTTCGTCGCGGGCGACGCCCTGAGGCTGCCGTTCGAGGACGGCTCGTTCGACGTCGTGACGATCTCGTTCGGGCTCCGCAACGTCCAGGACACCGCGGCGGCGCTGCGCGAGATGCGGCGGGTCGCCAAGCCCGGCGGACGGCTTCTGGTGTGTGAAGTCAGTCACCCTCCGAACCGGCTGCTGGACGCCGGGCACAAGGCCCATCTCAAGATCGGGCTGCCCCTCCTGTCCCGGGTCTCCTCCAATCCGGACAGTTACACCTATCTCGCCGATTCCACCCTCGCGTGGCCGGATCAGCCCGCCCTGGCGGGGATCGTGCAGTCGGCGGGGTGGACGAAGGTCCGGTGGAGGAACCTGACCTTCGGGGTCGCGGCCATGCACCACGCCGTCAACCCGGGCTGACCCCGCCGGACGGGTTCTTTGCATCGGTCCAACGCCGGGCGGACGCGGAGTTACCCAAGAGCGGCTCTAAAGGAATAGACTCCCCATCGGGTTCTTGTGAAGTACTTCACAAGCTAACGAAGTAAGAGGAACGCTGTGACCGACTCCACCCGACACGCGGACGTCATCGTCGTCGGGGCCGGACCCGCCGGGTCGTCCACCGCCTACTGGCTGGCGCGAGCCGGTCTGTCCGTGTTCCTGCTGGAGAAGGCGACGTTCCCGCGCGACAAGATCTGCGGGGACGGGCTCACCCCGCGCGCCGTCCGGGCCCTCATCTCGATGGGCGTCGACATCGACGCGCCCGGCTGGAGCCGCAACAAGGGCCTGCGCATCTACGGCGGCGGCTCCCGGATCGAGCTGCCCTGGCCCGAACTGGCCAGCTTCCCCGACTTCGGCCTCGTCCGCTCCCGGATGGACCTGGACGAGCTGCTGGCCCGGCACGCCGCGTCCGCCGGCGCCGAACTGGTCGAGGGGTGCAACGTCACCGGCCCGATCATCGACGAGCGCACCGACCGCATCACCGGCGTGACCGCCCGGCACAAGGGCGAGGAGATCACCTTCCACGCGCCGCTGGTCGTCGCCGCCGACGGCAACTCGACCCGGCTCAGCGTGGCCATGGGCCTGGAGCGCCGCACCGACCGCCCGATGGGCGTGGCCGTCCGGCGCTACTACGAGTCCCCCCGGCACACCGACGAGTACATGGAGGCGTGGCTGGAGCTGTGGGACGGGCAGCGCCTGCTGCCCGGCTACGGCTGGGTGTTCCCGCTCGCGGACGGCACCTGCAACGTGGGCCTCGGCCTCCTCAACACCTCCAAGTCGTTCCAGAACGTCGACTACCGCGGGATGCTCAAGGGCTGGACCGGCCAGATGCCGCCCGAGTGGCGGTTCGACGAGGAGCACGCGACCGGACCCGTCCGCGGCGCGGCGCTCCCCATGGGCTTCAACCGGCAGCCGCACTACGCGCGCGGCATGCTGCTGGTCGGCGACGCCGGCGGGATGATCAACCCGTTCAACGGCGAGGGCATCGACTACGCCCTGGAGTCCGGCCGGCTGGCCGCGGAGATCATGGTCCAGGCGCTCGCCCGGCGGACCCCGGCGCAGCGCGAGCGGACCCTCTACGAGTACCCGCGCATCCTCAAGGACGAGCACGGCGGCTACTTCACGCTCGCACGGGTCTTCGTGCAGGCCATCGGTGACCCGCGGGTGATGAAGTTCCTCACCGCGCACGGCCTGCCGCACCCGTCGCTCATGCGCTTCACCCTCAAACTCCTGGCGAACCTCACCGACCCCAAGGGCGGCGACGCGTTCGACCGGATCATCAATGTGATGCAGAGGGTGGCGCCCGCCGCTTGAGACCCCGACCCCCGGAGGGGAGTGCTATTGATCACCTTGGACAGGACGACGACCCGGCCGCGTGACCTGAGTCACGCGCGGAGCGTCGTCGAGGCGTGGGCTCCGCGTTCGCGGAGACCCCGTCCGTACAGCGTCGTACGCCCCGAGGAGAGGAAGTAGGACTCCATGGACCTCTATATCCCGATCATCGTGTTGGGGGTTCTGGCGTTCGCGTTCGCCGCGGGTTCGGTGTTGATGGCCTCGCTGACGGGGCCCAAACGTTGGAACCGGGCGCGCCTGGACGCCTACGAGTGCGGGATCGAGCCGACCCCGCAGCCGGTCGGCGGGGGCCGTTTCCCCGTCAAGTACTACCTGACGGCGATGCTCTTCATCGTCTTCGACATCGAGATCATCTTCCTGTACCCCTGGGCCGTCACCTTCGACAGCCTCGGGCTCTTCGGTCTTGTGGAGATGGTCCTTTTCATCCTCACCGTGCTGGTGGCGTACGCCTACATCTGGCGGCGCGGTGGTCTGGAGTGGGACTGATGGGTCTTGAAGAGAAACTCCCCAGCGGCTTCCTGCTGACGACCGTGGAGCAGGTCGCCGGCTGGGCCCGCAAGAGCTCGGTGTGGCCGGCCACCTTCGGTCTCGCGTGCTGCGCGATCGAGATGATGGCGGCCGGCGACCCCCGGCACGACTTCTCCCGGTGGGGGATGGAGCGCGCCTCGGCGACGCCCCGGCAGGCCGACCTGATGATCGTCGCGGGCCGGGTCAGCCAGAAGATGGCGCCGGTGCTGCGCCAGATCTACGACCAGATGACCGAGCCCAAGTGGGTCATCGCGATGGGCGTGTGCGCCTCGTCCGGCGGCATGTTCAACAACTACGCGATCGTGCAGGGCGTGGACCACATCGTCCCGGTGGACATCTACCTGCCCGGCTGCCCGCCGCGGCCGGAGATGCTGCTGGACGCGATCCTGAAGCTGCACGACAAGATCCAGAACACCAAGCTCGGCCCGCAGCGGGCCAAGCAGATCGCCCAGCTGGAGGAGTCCAAGCGCCGCCAGCTCCCGCTGCTCGGACAGGGGGTCGCGCGATGAGCTCCCAGCACCCCGAGCAGCAGGCCGAGCAGGCCGCCGACCGGCTCCCCGCGCAGCGTCCGGAGGACCGCTCCGAGCAGCCGATCGCCCGGATGGGCATGTTCGGCATCTCCGGCAGCGGCGACACCTCCGGCTACGGCGGGCTCGTCGTCCGGCAGGCGCCGAAGGTGTCCTCGCCGCGCCCGTTCGGCGGCCCCGACGGCGCCGCCGAGGAGGGCGAGTTCGACGAGGTCGCGGACGCCCTGGAGCGGCTGCTGCCGGCCTTCGGCGAGGCGGTCGAGCGGATCGTCGTGCACCGCGGCGAGCTCACCCTGCACGTGCGGCGCGAGCACCTCCTCGAGGTCGCCCGCACCCTGCGGGACGCGCCGGAGCTGCGGTACGAGATGTGCATGGGCGTCAGCGGCGTCCACTACCCGGCCGACGAGGGCGCGGAGCTGCACGCGGTCTACCCGCTGCTGTCGATCACGCACAACCGCCGGATCCGGCTGGACGTGTCGTGCCCCGACTCCGACCCGCACATCCCCTCGCTGGTCGGGATCTACCCGACCGACGACTGGCACGAGCGCGAGACCTTCGACTTCTTCGGGATCGTGTTCGACGGCCACCCGGCGCTGACCCGGATCATGATGCCGGACGACTGGGTCGGGCACCCGCAGCGCAAGGACTACCCGCTCGGCGGCATCCCCGTCGAGTACCGCGGCGCCGAGATCCCGCCGCCCGACCAGCGGAGGTCGTACACGTGAGCCCCTCCACCAAGTACACCGAGTACGACGCCTACGCGGCCGCCGCCGAGGAGGCCGCCGAAGGCCGCGTCTTCGACGTGAACGGGCAGGACTGGGACCAGGTGGTCGCCGACGCCCGGGACTCCGGCGACGAGCGGCTCGTGGTGAACATGGGCCCGCAGCACCCGTCCACGCACGGCGTGCTCCGGCTGATCCTGACGCTCGACGGTGAGACGGTCGACGAGTGCCGCCTGGGCATCGGCTACCTGCACACCGGCATCGAGAAGAACATGGAGTACCGCACCTGGACGCAGGGCGCCACGTTCGTCACCCGGATGGACTACCTCGCGCCGATCTTCAACGAGACGGCGTACGCCCTGGGCGTCGAGAAGCTGCTCGGGATCACCGACCGGATCCCGGAGCGCGCCTCGATCATCCGCGTGATGATGATGGAGCTCAACCGGATCTCCTCGCACCTGGTCGCGATCGCCACGTTCGGCCTGGAGCTCGGCGCGACGACCGTCATGCTGAACGGGTTCATCGAGCGTGAGTACACCCTCGACCTGTTCGAGGAGATCACCGGCCTGCGGATGAACATGGCGTACGTCCGTCCGGGCGGCGTCGCGCAGGACCTGCCGTCCGGCGCGATGAGCAAGCTGCGCGACTACCTCGACCGGATGCCCGAGCGGCTGCGCGCGATGCGCAAGCTGATGGACGACAACCCCGTCTACAAGGCGCGCACCAAGGACATCGCGTACCTGGACCTGACGGGCTGCACCGCGCTCGGCATCACCGGCCCGATCCTGCGCTCCACCGGCATCCCCTGGGACCTGCGCAAGTCCCAGCCGTACTGCGGTTACGAGACCTACGACTTCGAGGTGGCCACCGAGACCACCTGCGACGTCTACGGCCGCTACCTGGTCCGGATGAAGGAGATGGAGGAGTCGCTGAAGATCGTGGAGCAGTGCGTCGAGCGGCTCCAGACGGTCAAGGGCCCGGTCATGATCGAGGACAAGAAGATCGGCTGGCCGGCGCAGCTCGCGATCGGCGCGGACGGCATGGGCAACTCGCCCCGGCACATCGCGCACATCATGGGCACCTCCATGGAGGCGCTGATCCACCACTTCAAGCTGGTGACCGAGGGCTTCCGGGTCCCCGCCGGGCAGGTCTACACGCCCGTCGAGTCGCCGCGCGGCGAGCTCGGCGCGCACCTCGTCAGCGACGGCGGGACGCGCCCCTACCGGGTGCACTTCCGCGAGCCGTCGTTCACCAACCTGCAGGCGGCGCCCGCGATGGCCGAGGGCGGCATGGTCGCCGACGTCATCGCCGCGGTCGCCTCGATCGACCCCGTGATGGGAGGTGTGGACCGGTGAGCGAGCAGCTGCTGAAGCTGGAGCCCCCGTTCCGCGACACCGAGCCGTACGACCCGGAGACCCGGGAGCGGCTGGACCGCGACGCCAAGGACATCCTGGCGCGCTACCCCCGGCCCCGGTCGGCCCTGCTGCCGATGCTGCACCTGGTGCAGTCGGTGGACGGCCACGTCACCGGCCGCGGGATCGAGTTCTGCGCGGAGACCCTCGGGATCACGCCCGCGCAGGTCACCGGCGTCGCGACGTTCTACACCCAGTACAAGCGGGAGCCGGTCGGCGAGTACCACGTCGGCGTCTGCATCAACACGCTGTGCGCGGTGATGGGCGGCGACCAGATCTGGTCCGAGCTGAGCGAGCACGTGGGCGTCGGCCATGACGAGGCGACCGAGGACGGCAAGGTCTCGCTGGAGCGCATCGAGTGCAACGCGGCCTGCGACTTCGCGCCCGTCATGACGGTGAACTGGGAGTTCTTCGACAACATGACGCCGGAGAAGGCCAAGCGCCTGGTCGACGACCTGCGGGCCGGCAAGCAGGTGCTGCCGTCGCGCGGGCCGAACCGGCTCGCCACGTGGAAGGAGGCCAGCCGGGTCCTCGCGGGCTTCGACGACGGCCTCGCCCACGAGGGCGTGCAGGCCGGGCCGGAGTCGCTGCGCGGGCTGGAGCTGGCCCGCGAGCGCGGCTGGACGGCCCCGGACGCCGGCGCGGCGGACGGGACCGCCGAGGAGCCGGTGCGGCCCGGGGAGATCACCGACCCGCCGCCGAACGAGCCCGGCAAGCCGATCGGCGGCGACGTCAAGCCCGGCAGCCAGGAAGGACGCAACCAGTGACCACGCTGACTCCCGTCCTCACGCGGAACTGGGACCAGCCCGACTCGTTCACCCTGGCCGGGTACGAGCGCGACGGCGGCTACTCCGCGCTGCGCACCGCCCTCGCGATGGAGCCGGACGCCATCGTGCAGACGGTGAAGGACTCCGGTCTGCGCGGTCGCGGCGGCGCGGGCTTCCCCACGGGCATGAAGTGGGGGTTCCTGCCGGCCGACAGCCCGAACCCGCGCTACCTGGTGGTGAACGCGGACGAGTCCGAGCCGGGCACGTGCAAGGACATCCCGCTGATGCTGGCGAACCCGCACGTCCTCGTGGAGGGCGTCATCATCAGCTCGTACGCGATCAGGTCCAACCACGCGTTCATCTACGTGCGCGGTGAGGTGCTGCACGTCATCCGACGCCTGCAGCAGGCGGTACGGGACGCCTACGCCGCGGGGTACCTCGGCAAGAACATCCTCGGCTCGGGGTACGACCTGGAGCTGGTCGTGCACACCGGGGCCGGGGCGTACATCTGCGGCGAGGAGACGGCCCTGCTCGACTCCCTGGAGGGATACCGGGGTCAGCCCAGGCTCAAGCCCCCCTTCCCGGCGGTCGCGGGACTCTACGGCGGTCCCACCGTCATCAACAACGTCGAGTCCATCGCGTCCGTTCCCTCGATCGTGGCGAACGGCGCCGACTGGTTCACCTCCATGGGCACCGAGAAGTCCGCCGGGTTCGGCATCTTCTCGCTGTCCGGGCACGTGACCAGGCCCGGCCAGTACGAGGCCCCGCTCGGGATCACCCTGCGCGAGCTGCTCGACATGGCGGGCGGCGTCCGCGGCGGGCGGCGGCTGAAGTTCTGGACGCCGGGCGGCTCGTCCACGCCGCTGTTCACCGAGGAGCACCTGGACGTCCCGCTCGACTTCGAGTCGGTCGGCGCGGCCGGGTCCATGCTCGGCACCCGGGCGCTGCAGATCTTCGACGACACCGTGTGCGTGGTGCGCGCCGTCCTGCGCTGGTCGGAGTTCTACGCGCACGAGTCGTGCGGCAAGTGCACGCCGTGCCGCGAGGGGACGTACTGGTACAAGCAGCTCCTCAAGCGGCTGGACGCCGGGCAGGGCACCGAGGAGGACCTGGACACCCTGCTGGACCTGTCCGACAACATCCTCGGCCGCTCGTTCTGCGCGCTCGGCGACGGCGCGACCAGCCCGGTCGTGTCCTCGATCAAGCTCTTCCGGGACGAGTACGTCCGCCACTTCGAGCAGGGCGGCTGCCCGTTCGACCCGGCCAAGTCCACCCTGTGGGGAGGTGCAGCGGTATGACCGTCGCCGACGAGAAGAAGCCCGTCGCGCAGCAGGTCGAGATGGTGACCTGCACCATCGACGGTTTCGAGGTCAGCGTCCCCAAGGGCACGCTGATCATCCGGGCGGCCGAGCTGCTCGGCATCCAGATCCCGCGGTTCTGCGACCACCCGCTGCTCGACCCGGTCGGGGCCTGCCGGCAGTGCCTGGTGGAGATCCCGGACGCGGGCAACGGGCGCGGCATGCCCAAGCCGCAGGCGTCCTGCACCACCGCGGTCATGCCGGGGATGGTCGTCAAGACGCAGCTCACCTCGCCCGTCGCCGACAAGGCGCAGCACGGCGTGATGGAGCTGCTGCTGATCAACCACCCGCTGGACTGCCCGATCTGCGACAAGGGCGGCGAGTGCCCGCTGCAGAACCAGGCGATGTCCAACGGGCGCGGCGAGACCCGGTTCACCGAGGCCAAGCGGACCTTCCCCAAGCCGATCCCGCTGTCCACCGAGGTGCTGCTCGACCGCGAGCGCTGCATCCAGTGCGCCCGCTGCACCCGGTTCTCCGACCAGATCGCCGGCGACGCGTTCATCGACCTGTTCGAGCGCGGCGCCAAGGAGCAGGTCGGGTCGGCGGCCGACAACCCGTTCCAGTCCTACTTCTCCGGCAACACCGTGCAGATCTGCCCGGTCGGCGCGCTGACCGGCGCGGCCTACCGGTTCCGGTCGCGGCCGTTCGACCTGGTGTCCACGCCGTCGGCGTGCGAGCACTGCGCGTCCGGCTGCGCGCTGCGCACCGACCACCGGCGCGGCAAGGTCACCCGCCGCCTGGCCGGGGACGACCCGCAGGTCAACGAGGAGTGGAACTGCGACAAGGGCCGGTGGGCGTTCACCTACGCCACCCAGCCCGACCGGCTCACCCACCCGCTCGTCCGCAACGAGAAGGGCGAGCTGGAGGTCGCGTCCTGGCCCGAGGCGCTGACGGTCGCGGCGCGCGGTCTCGCGCGCGCCCGCGGCAACGCCGGCGTCCTCACGGGCGGACGGCTCACGCTGGAGGACGCCTACGCCTACAGCAAGTTCGCCCGCATCGCCCTCGGCACGAACGACATCGACTTCCGGGCCCGTCCGCACAGCGCCGAGGAGGCCGAGTTCCTGGCCTTCGCGGTGGCGGGCCGCCCGATCGAGGTGTCCTACGCCGACCTGGAGGCCGCCCCGGCGGTCCTGCTGGCCGGGTTCGAGCCCGAGGAGGAGTCGCCGATCGTCTTCCTGCGGCTGCGCAAGGCGTTCCGCAAGAAGGGCCTGAAGGTCGTCTCGGTCGCGCCGTTCGCCTCCCGGGGCCTGCGCAAGATGGGCGGCACGCTGCTGCCGGCCGTCCCGGGCGCCGAGGCGGAGCTGCTCGGCGGCCTGGTCGCCGGCGACGACGCCGGGGTCCGCGAGCTGCTGGAGAAGCCGGGCGCGGTCATCCTCGTCGGCGAGCGGCTGGCGACGAGCCCGGGCGCGCTGTCGGCGGCCGTCCGGCTGGCGCACGCCACCGGCGCGGG
>NZ_QURH01001044.1 GCF_003428695.1 Actinomadura logoneensis | reverse complement strand
GTGGCGCTCGCCGGAGCCACCGCGATCGGCGGGACGGCCCTGAGGCGGACGCGCGCCGCCCGCGGGCGGGCCTGACCTCCGCGCCGCGTGGTCGAGCGCGCGTACCTGGTCGCCGGGGGCCTCGCCGTCCTCGGCGCGCTGGCCGTCGGCCACGGCGTCCGCTCCCCGGCCGGGACCCGGCACTACCGCGACCTCGGCGGCCCCCGCGCCCTCTGGAGCATCCCGGACGGCACGGCGCTGCCCGCCGCCGTCCCCGAACGCGTCGAGATCCCGGACGCGGGCGTCCGCGCGACCGTGATGCCGGTCGGCCAGAACCGCGACGGGACGGTCCAGGTCCCGCCGTTCGACGCGGCCTCCCGCGTCGGCTGGTACCGGGCGGGCCCCGCGCCGGGGACGCGCGGCTCGTCCGTCCTGCTCGGCCACTACGACGACCTGCGCGGTCCCGCCGCCTTCTACCGGCTGCACAGGGTGCGACCGGGGGCGGTGGTGAGGGTCGCGCGCTCGGACGGCCGGACGGCGGTGTTCCGGGTGGACGCCGTCGAACAGGTCCCCAAACGGGACTTCCCGGGCAGTCGCGTGTACGGCGACGTCCGGTACGCCGGGCTGCGGCTGGTCACCTGCGGCGGACGGTACGACCGCGCCGCGCACTCCTACCGCGACAACCTCATCGTCTACGCCCACCTCACCGGCGCCGCCTGAACCGGCAGGGACCGACAGCGGGGCCGACAGGGGGCGGCAGGGGGCCGGCAGGGCGCTCAGTCCTCGAAGACGCGCCCGCCGGACGCAGCGGGCAGGCCGCCGAGGATGAGGTCGGCGAGGCTGTCGACGACGGTCTCGCGCGGCACGTCGGCGGTGTGGTCGAGCCACCAGTCGCCCGCAGTCTGCACCATCCCGACGACCGCGTGGCCCCAGATGTTGGCGCGGACGGGATCGTCCAGCTCGCCCTCGGCGACCATCACCTCGGCCAGCGCCCGGCCCAGTTCGCGGATCATCGTGCTCATCGCGCTGTGCGTCGCGGCGTCCTCGGCGCTCGCCCGGTGCATGAGGAACCGGTAGAGGTTCAGGTTCGCCGAGACCATCGCCAGGTAGGTGTCGATGGTGGTGCGGGTGCGGTCGCGCACCGGCACCGCCCGGGAGAACTCGGCGCGCACGCCCTCGATGAGCTTGCGCGCGTGCCGCCCGGCGAGCGCCTGGTACAGCCCGCTCTTGTCGCCGAAGTGGCGGTACAGGATGGGCTTGCTGATCCCCGCCTCGGCGGCGATCGCCGCCATCGACGCCTCCGGCCCCTCCCGCTGGATCACCCGGTCGGCGGCCTCCAGCAGCGCGCGCCGGCGGTCGGGGTCGCGCCCCGCGCCCCGTTCCCCGAACCCGTTGACCCTGGTCATCGTGCGGCCACCTTACGGCACACAAGCAACCCCCTCATGCCCGGCGAGCCGGGAACGTGTACCCATGTCCGCGACACACGAAACCGTCGGTGATCGACTCCTTGCACTGCGTGCATGTCGGCCATAGTTTCGAGGCGATCCCTCCACCGTCCGCCCGACACCAACCCGATACCAAGAGGTGAGCCGACAATGCCCGCGGAACCGTCCAGCGTCAGCGTGCTCCAGCGCGTCGAACTGTGCGACACCGACGTCACCGGGCACTATCACCACTCGACGGTGATCCGGTGGGTCGAGTCGGCCGAGCAGACCCTGCTGCACCGGCTCGGCCTGGACCACCTGCCCGTCATGCCGAGGGTCAACTACACCGCCAGCTACCGCCGCCGGCTGTGGCGGCACGAGGTGGTCGAGACCCGGCTGCGCGTCGAGCGGCTGGGCCGGACGTCGCTCAGCTACGGGTTCGAGGTGCGCAGCGGCGACGACGGCCCCTGCGTCGACGGCTCGCTCACCGTCGTCAAGGTCGCCCCCTTCACCGGCGAGCCCCTGGTCTGGGAGCGCGAGGAGCGCGACCTGCTGCTCCGCTCGGGCAGCCAGGAGGGCGACTTCCTCCGCCCGGACGGCCCCCTCGTCCCCGCCACCGGCGACCCGAGCACCCTTCCCATGGCCCGTCCCGCCGGCGACCGCTGGGGCATCGGCTACGGCTGATCCCGCCCGTTCCGAGCACCCCCGCCAGGCCGGCGCCCTCATCCCGGGGCTGCCGGCCTGGCGGGCTTCCGGCCGTCCAGGGCCCGGGGTCAGGACGGTTCGAGGCGGAGCGTGTCGAGGGTCCGGGCGAGCCAGGCGCGCTCGGCGGCCGAGGTGGTGCGGGCGATGTGCTGGATGCCGGCGCGGAACGGCGACCGGAGTTCGTCCTCGCGCTGGGGGCGGTCCTCGACCAGGAAGAACCCGCGCCGCGGGTCTTCGAGGAACTCCAGGCGCCTGCGGAGGATGTCGGCCTGGGCGGGCGCCGGCAGCAGGTGCAGGAACGCCAGGATGACGAAGTACTTGTTGCGGTCGGTGATGTCCAGGTCGTCGGGGTGCGTGAGCAGGCGCTCCAGTTCGACGCGTCCGGCGTCGGTGAGCGCGAACACCTGGCGGGCGGGCCCGCCCTCGCCGGGCGCCGGGGTCCGGGTGACGAGCTCGCGGCGGCGGAGCCGCTGGAGCGCCGGGTACAGGGAGCCGTCGCTGACCGGCCGCACGTGCCCCACCAGCTTGCTGATCCGCTTGCGCAGCTCGTAGGCGTGCAGGGGGTCCTCGGCCAGGAAGCCGAGGATGGCGAGTTCGAGGATGGCTCCTACCTCCCGGTGCGGGCCCGGCCGGCGGGACGGCAGGCCGAACGACACGATGGCCGCGACGACGAGCCCGGCGGCGCCGACCTGGAGCGCCGACAGGCGTTCGCCGAGGACGATCGTACCGAGCAGCATCGACACGACCGGCGCGGCGAACGACACCAGCGACGCCTGGACCGCGCTCACCCGCTGGACCAGGACGGTGTTGGCGAGCCAGCCCAGCCCCGAGCAGAGGACGCCCAGCGCCAGGACCGCGGCCCACGGCCCGGCCCCCCACCGGACGGCGGAGAGGTGCGTCGCGGCGAAGGGCGCGGTGACGACGACCGCGACCGCCATCTGCGCCCCGGTGAGCGCGAACGGGTCGACGTCCCGCAGCCGCGAGCGCACGACCAGGCTCCCCGCGGCGTAGCTGAGCGCGGCGGCCAAGGGCAGCGCGGACCACACGAGCGGCCCGCCGGTCCCGTCGGCGGCGGTCGTCAGGGCCGTCCCGCACAGCGCGACCAGCAGGCACAGGGCCCGCCGCGCGCCGAGCCGTTCGGCGGGGAACAGCAGCGGGTTGCCGAGCGCGATCCACATCGGCGTCGTCGCCAGCAGCAGCGAGGTCAACCCGGTCTGGACGTGGTGCTCGCCGATCGTGATGAGGACGGACGGCAGCGCGGCGCTGCACACCCCCACCGCCACCACCTCGACCGGCCGGGACGACAGCAGCCGGGCGGGCGCGCCGAGCGCCTCGCCCCGCCCGCGCCGCACCCAGGTCACCGCGACCAGCGTGCCGGCCGCCAGCGCGAACCGGGCACACGTCAGGACGTCGGCGGGCAGGTCGCGCGCGGCGATCGAGATCAGCAGGAAGGGAACCCCGAGGGTGAACGTCACCCACAGCCCCAGCACCCCATTGGGCGAGAGTCGAACCATCCCCGGATACTAACTCGATTCGAGGTACCAGGACCAAGCCCGAGCCCGGCCCCTCCGAGGACGACGGATCACAACCGGCACGAACGCGGCGGACACCGGCCCTAGTTGATCTTGACCGGGGGGGGCCGGAGATCGCCATCCTGGTGGACCCTCCCTCCCCCGCGATCGGTGAAGCGATGCGTCTTGCCCTGCCCGCAATGGCCCTGGCGGCCGGATCAGTGGGGGCGCTCGTCATCGTCCCCGCCGCGCATGCCGCACCCGTGACGAAGACGCGGGTCGCCGACTTCCGCGCCTCGCGGGACCAGGTGGACGCCGACCACGACGAGGTGACGTTCACCGGCCGGGTGGTGACCGACGAGGCCACGCCGCGTCCGGTCGGGGACGCGCTGGTGGTGGTCCGGTGCATGCGCGGCTGCGACAACTTCCTGGAGGTCGGCAGGGTCCATGCGGACGCCGAGGGCCGGTTCAGTCTGTCCGGCCACCTGAAGTCCGCCGGTTCCTACGCCGCGCAGTACGCCTCCTCCCAGCCCACGCGGTACAACGACGGCTGGTCGCCGCTGCTCAAGATCACGGCGGGGGCGAAGGCTCCGGCGATCGTCACCCTCGACCCGCCATCGGCCCGTGTCCTCGGCTACGGCACCAAGTTCGCCTACACCGGGCGGGTGCGGCGCCAGGACGGCCGGCCCGTCGCCGGCGTCGGGGTCATCGTGACGGAGTGCCGCAACGGCGACCTCTGCTACACCGGGACGGTCCGGACCGACCCGGACGGGCGGTTCCGGTCCAACGCCGTCGCCGTCGCCCCGTCGGTGGTGGACGCCGCTCTCTTCAGCGACCTCTACTCCGTCGCCCGCGTCCCGACCATCCGCTACGACGTCCGGTACGAGACCCGCGTCACCGACATGAACGTCCGCCTCGAGCAGAATTCGAGCGGATGGGTCGAGGCCGACATCCGGATCCAGCGGAAGACGACCAGGTGGGAGCCGGACGCGGGCCTCTACAACGCGGTCGCGTTGTACTTCCGTCCCAAGGGCGGCACGACGTGGACGCGGCAGAACGGCTGCGGCGTCTCCGACGACGACGGCTGGATCCGCCGGTGCGTCGCCCCGTCACCCGGGGACGGCGACTGGCAGGCCCGGGTCGCTCTGACCGACTCGACGCGGCCGAGCGTGAGCGTCCCCCGCGCCCTGACCATGCGTTACCCGACGCGCTTCGACATGTTCGACGCCGCGCCCGAGCCCGTCCGCAAGGGCGGCACGGTCAAGCTGTCCGGCTACCTGTACTGGATGAAGCCCGACGGCCGGGGCAGTCTCGGGCTGCCGAAGGCCCTCGGCAAGCGCAAGATCGCGTTCTACTTCCAGGCGCGCGGCTCCAAGACGTGGAGCCGCCTCGGCAGCGGGACGACCAGCCGCTACGGGTGGTTCAGCTCGCGGTTCACGGCCCGGCGCGACGGCACCTGGCGAGTCGCGTTCGCCGGCGACGGACGCCTGCTCGCCACGTCCGCGAACGACTACGTGGACGTCCGCTGACCCCTGCGGCCTCGAACGAGAGAGCAAACCGGCCCGAGTAGGCGGCGGTCGGGCCCGCTGCACCACCTCCCGGGTCGAACCGGAAGGTCGCCACGCTAGCGGCCAAGGCACAGATCTGGATCTACAATCCCTGATCTCGTCGCCCGAACCGCCCCTCGGCCGCGTGCCGGCGGGCGGTTCGCCTGTCCGGCGTGTGGGCCGTCGCGTGCCGGCGACGTATGGTCGTGTCGGCGACCGAGCGCGCCCGGGAGGCTCGTCATGTGGAGCGACTACTCGACCGGTGAGCGACTGAAGATCCTGCGCGGGCAGAGCCTGACGCAGGAGGAGTTGGCGGAGGCCTCGGGCCTGTCCGTGGCGACCATCCGGAAGGCGGAGCGCGGCATTCAGATCGGATTGCCGTCGCTGCTGCGGATCTGCGCCGCCCTGGGCACGGACGTGTCGGTGGTTCTGGGCCAGCAGGAGCCTCGCCGGGCCATGCAGCGCGAGGACCGGGCGATGCTCCGGGCCTTGTCGCGAGCCGTCCACGACACCATGGCCGGAATCGACATCGATAACGACCCGCCGCCCGCGCCAGAGGTCACGGCCGGCCTCCGAACGGCGTGGGACCGGTACCGCGACGGACGGTTCGCGACAGCCGGGGCGATGGTCGCGGTGTCGCTCCCGCAGGCCGCTGCGGTGCTGCGCGATCGGCCGACCGGAGAGGAATCTCCTGCGCGTGTGATGATGGCCGACGCACATCGTCTGGCCGCCTACGTCGCGAACCAGTTCGGGGCCCGGGATCTGGCGTACGCGGCGATCGGCCACGCGCAGGCCCAGGCCGAGCAGGCCGGCGACCCGGTGCGTGCGGCGATGGTGGCGTCCGGCCGGTCGTGGGTGTACCTGCGGGACGCCCGCCTGGACCAGGCCGCGGCGACGGCGGCCACCTCGTACGAGATGATCGAACCGTCGTACCGCGAGGGTGATCTCCAACTGCTCGCCACCTACGGATGGCACGTCACCTTCGCGGCCGTGGTCGCCGCACGCCGGGGGAACGTCGCCGAGGCGGACGACCTGCTCTCCCAGGGGCTGGCGGTCGCCACGCGGATGGGACGGGACGTGACCGTCAACGGCACCGCTTTCGGACCGTCAGTGGTCCAGGCGCAGGCGGTGGGGATCCATGTGTCCACCGGGCGCCCAGCGCAGGCCCTCAGCACCTACAGCCGGATCGAAGACCAGTCGGCGCTGCACCCGGCAGCCCGGAACCGTCTGATGCTGGACGTCGCGTTGGCGCAGTGCGACCTGCGGCAATGGGACCGGTCGCTCGACACCTTGCTGCAAGTGTGCACGGCCCATCCCGAATGGGCGCGGCAGCAGGCCCTGCCCGACGTGATCGCCCGGCGGGTCGGCCACACCCATCCCGCCGCCTCACGGTTCCGCAAGCTCGCCACGATCCTGGGGACTGCGCCCCACCGCTGAGCAGCCACGACCGATCCGACTGCTACACCGCATATCACTCGGCGTCGGGCCGTATCCGACAAGTGATACCTGGCGTGCCTTCACCTCTCCGGGAAGTCGGCGCACGGTATTGATGACACCACGTCACCAAGCCGTCACGCGCAGAGGAGCGGCACGTGTTCCAGAACGCCGACCGCATCCCGATGGACGCCCTCCAGTTCGCTCCGCCCGCCGCGATGCGCCCGTGGGGCCTGCGCCGCATGGCGCCCTACAAAAGCACCAGCGTCGTCGGCGCCATCGCGACACACATCGACCCCGCCACGCAGATGGGGGCCGCCGCCGACGGCGAACTCATCGACGCCAAGCACAAGAGGTCCAACGTGGCCACGGAGAAGTCGACCGCCACGAACAAGGGCGACGGAGCCGGAAGCGGCAGTGACGAAGACCACTCGCAGGACAGCGAGCAGGACTGATGGCCTCGCCCCGTCCCGTGGTGGTGGTCACGAAACCCCATGACGTCACGGCCGACATGGTCGTCGCAGAGCTCAACAGGCGGGGCGTGCCCGTCGTGCGATTCGATCCCGCCGAGTTCCCGCAGGCGCTCACGTTCTCCGCGACGATCGACGGCGACGGCCTACACGGGAGCCTGACCACCACCACGCGTTGCTTGAATCTCGAATCCGCGCGGTCGCTGTACTACCGGCGCCCGCGCGGATTCACCTTCCCCGGTCTTGACGAGCAGGACGCCCGGTTCGCGAGGCTGCAAGCACGGTTCGGGCTCGGTGGTGTGCTGGCGTCACTCCCGAACTGCCTGTACGTCAACCATCCGCACGCCATCGCCGACGCCGAGCACAAGCCCGCACAGCTCACCGCCGCCGCGGACCTCGGCTTCACCATCCCGCCGACGCTGATCACCAACGAGCCCGACCAGGCGCGCGCGTTCGCCGCCGAGCACGGCCCGATCGTCTACAAGCCGCTGCGAGCAAGCCCGTACCGGCAGGACGACCAGGCCCGAACCGTGTGGGTCACCGAAGTCGACCCCGCCGACCTCGACGAATCCATTCGCGCGACCGCGCACCTGTTCCAAACTAAGGTGCCGGCCGTTGGGCACCTCCGGGTGACAATGGTCGGCGACCGAGTGTTCTGCGTGCGGATCGACTCCGGCGACCTGTTGGATTGGAGACAGGACTACGACGCCCTCGCCTACACCGCCAGCCACCCGCCGCCCGGCCTCGCCGATCGCATCGCGGCGTACCTCAAGCGGTTCGGCCTGGTGTTCGGCGCCTTCGACTTCGCACTCCACCCCGACGGCACACCCGTGTTCCTGGAGTGCAACCCCAACGGCCAATGGGCCTGGCTCGAGGACGAAACCGACCAGCCCATGACAGCCGCACTCGCCGATCTCCTCGAACGGAGACATGCATGACCGACAACGACGTGAGGGCCGCCGAGCTGCGGCGCGCGCTCGCCGACAGCCTCGAACAGTCAGGCAACCTGCGCTCGCCAGAATGGCGGCAGGCCGTCGAGCGGGTCCCGCGGCACCTGTTCGTCCCGACGTTTTTCCGGTGGACCGACGGCCCGGGCGGCATCACCCTGTGGGCACCGGTCGGCAAGGAACAGGACCCGGAGCAGTGGCTCGAACTGGCCTACCGGGACGAGACCCTGGTGACCCAGCTCGACCGGACCCTGGTGTCTCCGACTGACCGGCATGTCACACCGCATGACGTGGCCGAGCCGGTCCAGGGCGACCCGACGTCGTCGTCCACGCTTCCTGGCCTGGTCGTGCGGATGCTCGAAGACCTCGACGTTGTGGACGGCATGAACGTGCTGGAGATCGGCACGGGGACCGGATACTCGTCGGCGCTGATGTCGGAGCGGCTCGGCGACAAGCAGGTCACCTCGATCGAGTTCGACCCGGGCATCGCTGCGAACGCCGCCGCCGCGCTCAAGCTGGCGGGACGCGCCCCGCACCTGGTCGTAGGGGACGGTCTCAACGGGGTCCCCGAGCACGCACCGTACGACCGGCTGGTCGCGACCTGCTCCGTCCGGCACATCCCGCGGCCCTGGCTCCACCAGACCCGCCCCGGCGGCCGGATCCTGGTCACGCTGGCCGGATGGCTCGGTGGCTACGGGTTGGCCCTGCTGGAGATGGGCGACGACGAGCGGGCCGAAGGCCGGTTCCTGCCCGGGACGGTCTCCTTCATGATCGCCCGCCCGCAGGCACCCGAGCCCATTACCAGCAAGCAGCGGAGTGCCGCGTTCAAGATGCTCGCCGACGCCACCCCGCGGCCGACGGCCGTCGGTCACGACATCCGCGAGGACTGGACGAGCAATTTCGTCGTCCAGCTCGCCATCCCCACCGCTCGGCAAGAGACGATCAGCCGCGACGGCGGGCCATTCGTCCACTACTACCTCGACACCACGACCGAATCCGTCGCGGCCCTCACCCCCGAACCCGGTGGTGGGTGGACCGTCCGGCAAGCCGGGCCCGTCAGGCTGTGGGACAACGTCGAGGCGGCGGTCGGTCTGTGGCGTGAGGCAGGCAGCCCTCCTCAGGAGCAGTTCAGGATCCGCACCGACGGCCACACACAGACGGTCTGGGTGGACGGCCCCGACGGGCCGATCTCGTGGGACCTGACCGCCTAGCAGCCAGCCCCAGGACGGGTCGCTCGCATTTGGCATGGCCTGACTGCGGCGGCGTGCACGTGCATCACGAGCGGTTGGGGAGAGGGCGTCAACCCCAATCGAACCCCAATCACGGAAACGACCGGCCCGAGGACCCCGATTGCAGGGTCTCAGGCCGGTCGTCCCCACACCCGCCTCTCGGCACTTGAGAGGGGTGTTCGTGCAGGTCAGAGATCTAGCGGACGGGGAGGCCGGTGATGGTTCGGCCGATGACGAGGCGCTGGATCTCGCTGGTGCCCTCGAAGATGGTGAAGATCTTGCTGTCGCGGTGCATGCGCTCCACCGGGTACTCGCGGGTGTAGCCGTTGCCGCCGAGGATCTGGATGGCCTCCTCGGTGACGCGGACGGCGGCCTCGGAGGCCATCAGCTTGGCCATGGAGCCCTCGGCGCTGGTGAACTCCTTGCCGTTGCGGGCCATCCAGGCGGCGCGCCAGACCATGAGGCGGGCGGCGTCGACCTGGCACTTCATGTCGGCGAGCTTGAAGGCGATGGCCTGGAAGTCGCCGATCTTGCGGCCGAACTGCTCGCGCTCGGTGGAGTACTGGAGGGCGTAGTCGTAGGCGGCGCGGGCGACGCCGATGGCCATCGCGCCCACGGTGGGACGGGTGGTCTCGAAGGTCTTCATCGCGGCCTGGCCCTTGGCGCTCTTGCCCTCGCGGACGCGCGCGATGCGGGCGTCGAACTTGTCCTTGCCGCCGACGATGAGGCCGCCGGGGATCCGCACGTCGTCGAGGATGACCTCGGCGGTGTGGGAGGCGCGGATGCCGTGCTTCTTGAACTTCTGGCCCTGGCGCAGGCCGGGGGTGTTCGGCGGGACGATGAAGCTGGCCTGGCCGCGGCTGCCGAGCTCGGGGTGGACGGACGCGACGATCACGTGGACGTCGGCGATGCCGCCGTTGGTGGCCCAGGTCTTGGTGCCGTTCAGCACCCACTCGTCCTTGGCCTCGTCGTAGACGGCGCGGGCGCGGATCGAGCCGACGTCGGAGCCGGCGTCGGGCTCGGAGGCGCAGAACGCGCCGAGCTTGACGTCGTCGGCGGTGCCGAACATCTGCGGGACCCACTCGGCGATCTGCTCGGGGGTGCCGGTCGCGGCGACGGACGCGGCGGCCAGGCCGGTCCCGACGATCGACAGCGCGATGCCCGCGTCGCCCCAGAACAGCTCCTCGAAGGCGACCGGGATGCCGAGGCCGGTCGGCTCCAGCCACTGGGTGGCGAAGAAGTCCAGCGAGTACAGGCCCACCTTGGCCGCCTCCTGGATGATGGGCCAGGGGGTCTCCTCGCGCTCGTCCCACTCCTCGGCGGCGGGGCGGATGACGTCGCGCGCGAACTCGTGCACCCAGCTCCGGACCTCGGTGAGGTCCTCACTCAGGTCCAGCGAGAACGGCGTCGCCTCGGTGTCCGACATCGTTATTGACCCTTCCTCCAATATGGCGTGTTACCCACGGTAGCACCTGCGGGCGTTACCGCGGGTAACAGGTGGGTGGAGTCACACGACGAAACGCCCGCCGGGTCCCCCGTGTCAAGGGGGTCCGGCGGGCGTCCGGGCACGTGGCCGCCGCTATTCGGCGGAGTGCTTGTCCAGGAAGGTGTAGACGTCGGCCTCGTCCACGCCGGGGAACGCGCCGGGCGGCAGCACCGACAGGACGTGCGAGTGCGCGCGGGCGGACGGCCAGGCCATGCCCTCCCAGCGTTCGGCCAGCTCGCGCGGCGGGCGCTGGCAGCAGTCGCCGTCCGGGCACGCCGACTTCACCCGGTTGGTCGTCTCCCGTCCGCGGAACCAGCGCGAGTCCTCGAACCGGACGCCGAGAGTGATCGCGAAGTCGCGCTCGTGCGAGGGGTCGATGTGCGACAGGCACCAGTACGTCCCCTTGGGGGTGTCGGTGTACTGGTAGTAGACCGAGAACCGGTCGGCCGCGCCGAACACGTGCCGCCCGGCCCACTCGCGGCACATCCGCTGGCCCTCGATCGCGCCGTCCTCGTCCTGCGGGAAGACCAGGCCGTCGTTGGCGTACGCCTTGTAGATCGTGCCGTTCTCGTCGTTCTTGGTGAAGTGCAGCTGCAGGTCGAGGTGGTGGGTGGCCATGTTGGTGAACCGGTGCGCGGCCATCTCGTACGACACCGAGAAGACGTCCGCCAGGTCCTCCACCGACAGCTCGCGCGCCTGCTTGGCCTCGGTCAGGAACGGCACGACGGCCCGTTCGGGCATCAGGATCGCCGCGCCGAAGTAGTTTGCCTCCACGCGCTGCCGCAGGAAGTCGGCGAAGTCGCGGGGCTGGTCGTGGTCGAGCGCGATGTGCCCGAGCGTCTGCAGCAGGATCGTGCGCGGCGTGTGCATGCCGAGCTGCTCGCGCTCCAGGTAGATCCGCCGGTTGCGCAGGTCGGTGATGGACCGGACCGAGCGCGGCAGGTCGCGGACGTACTGCAGGCTGAAGCCGAAGTGGCCGACCAGGCCCATCAGCATGCCCTGGGAGACCGCGCCGCTGCGGTAGCCGACCGCGTCGAGGGTCTGCGCCGCGACGCGCTCGATGTCGCCGAAGTGGTTGCCGCGTTCGTGCATCTGGCGGCGCAACTCGGCGTTGGCCTTGCGCGCCTCCTCCGGGGACGCGGTGGGCTTGGTGTGCGAGCGCCGCAGCTCCCCGTACAGGGCGAGGATGTGCTCCAGGATCTCGTTCGGCATCCGCTTGCCGACCTTCAGGTGCGGCAGGCCGAGGGACCGGTAGACCGGGTCGCGCTGGGCCTCCTCCAGTGCGATCTCCAGCTGCGCGCGGCGGGACGGCGGCTGGCGGCGCAGCAGCTCCTCGATCGGCACCTCGAGCGCGCCCGCGAGCGCCTGCAGCAGCGACAGTTTCGGCTCGCGCCGCCCGTTCTCCAGCAGGGAGAGCTGGGACGGCGCGCGCCCCACCTTCTCCCCCAGGTCGGCGAGCGTCATCCCGCGGCTGCGCCGGAGATGGCGGAGCCGCTGCCCGAAGGTGACGAGATCTACGTCACTCGTCAAGTTAAGGGGTTCTTCTGGCCGCAAGGTCGTCACCGCTTCATGATAGCGAAAATTCCGCAGAAGTTTCGCCTCTTGGGACGCTCTCGGGCGTGTCCCGCCGGGGCATAGTCGTGGCAAGCACCCAGGGGACGACATCCCCGGGACGGCCGGTTCCCGTCCGGTCCGTTCCGTCCCGGGCTTATGGAAGGGCAAGAACGATGAGCGAAGGTCGCCTCAAGGGCGCAGCGGACGAGCTGCGGGCGCAGTGGAGCACCGACGAGCGGTGGAAGGGCGTCGAGCGGACCTACACGGCCGAGGACGTCGTCAAGCTGCGCGGGTCGGTGCAGGAGGAGCACACCCTCGCCCGCCTCGGCGCCGAGCGCCTGTGGAAGCTGCTGCACGAGGAGGACTACGTCCACTCGCTCGGCGCGCTCACCGGCATGCAGGCCGTCCAGCAGGTGAAGGCCGGGCTCAAGGCCATCTACCTGTCCGGCTGGCAGGTCGCCGCCGACGCCAACCTGGCCGGCCAGACCTACCCCGACCAGAGCATCTACCCGGCCAACTCGGTCCCGGCCGTGGTCCGCCGCATCAACAACGCGCTGCTGCGCGCCGACCAGGTGCAGTGGAGCGAGGGCTCGGGCGACGTCCACTACCTCGCCCCGATCGTCGCCGACGCCGAGGCCGGCTTCGGCGGGGTGCTCAACGCCTTCGAGCTGATGAAGGGCATGATCGCGGCCGGTGCCGCGGGCGTGCACTGGGAGGACCAGCTGGCCTCCGAGAAGAAGTGCGGCCACCTGGGCGGCAAGGTCCTCATCCCGACCTCGCAGCACATCAAGACGCTCAACACCGCCCGCCTCGCCGCCGACATCGCCGGCGTGCCGTCCCTGATCATCGCGCGGACCGACGCCGAGGCCGCGACCCTGATCACGACGGACGTGGACGAGCGCGACCGCGAGTTCATCACCGGCGAGCGCACCTCCGAGGGCTTCTACCACGTGCGCAACGGCATCGAGCCGTGCATCGCCCGCGCCAAGGCGTACGCGCCGTACTCCGACCTGATCTGGATGGAGACCGGCACCCCGGACCTGGAGCAGGCCCGCAAGTTCGCCGAGGCGGTCAAGGCCGAGTACCCGGACCAGATGCTCGCCTACAACTGCTCGCCGTCCTTCAACTGGAAGCAGCACCTGGACGACGCGACCATCGCCAAGTTCCAGCGCGAGCTCGGCCACATGGGCTTCAAGTTCCAGTTCATCACCCTGGCCGGCTTCCACGCCCTCAACCACGGGATGTTCGACCTGGCCTACGGCTACGCCCGCGAGGGCATGACCGCCTACGTCGAGCTGCAGGAGCGCGAGTTCGCGTCGGTCGAGCGCGGCTTCACCGCCGTCAAGCACCAGCGCGAGTCGGGCACCGGCTACTTCGACATGGTCAGCACCGCGATCTCGCCGGACTCCTCCACCACCGCCCTGAAGGGCTCCACCGAGGAGTCGCAGTTCCACTAGGCCGTCCGGCTCCGAGCGCTCCGGGCCGGTCCGCGGCCCCACCGGGCCGGTAGCACGACCGGCCCGGCGGACCGGTCCACCGGCCGTGGTCGCCCCCACGGCCGTCCCGCGGCGAAGGCCCCTCCGTCCTACACCCGGAGGGGCCTTCTGCCGTTCCCGGACGAACGCTCCCGACGGGGCGGCCGACGACGCCGGTGGTGCGCGGCGCGGCCCGGCCCGGCACGGCACGGCACGGCGCGGCCCGGCGGACGCGCGAGGGGTCGTCGCGGTTGTCACTCGGCGGGCGATTGGTCCGATAAAGGAACATCTATCGACTTTCGTCCCACCTCGGGGCATCGTGATCTTCACCCATCCCCAAGGGAGAGGATCACCCGATGGCAAGGCGCTCCCCCCGCCTCGTCCCGACCGTCCGGACTCCCGGCCGCCTGCTCCCGCTGGCGCTCGCCGCCGTCACCGCGGTGGCGTTCGCGCCCGCCGCCTCCGCCGCCTCCCCCACCCGGTTCACCCCGGGCGCGGAGGGCGTGGGCGACTCCTACTTCCCTCTGGAGGGGAACGGCGGCTACGACGCCCTGCACTACTCGCTCAGGCTGGCCTACGACACCGACTACGGGCAGCTCGACGGGACGGTCACGATGACCGCCCGGGCCACCCGGAACCTGTCGTCCTTCGACCTCGACCTGTCCGGAATGGACGTGGCGAAGGTCGTCGTGGACGGGCAGCGCGCGTCCTTCCACCGGCGCGGCCAGGAGCTGAAGATCAAGCCGAGGCACGGGCTGCGGAAGGGCTCGTCCTTCCGGGTCGCGGTCACCTACGGCGGCGTCCCGCAGACCATCGTGGGCTCGCCGATCGTGTTCGGCTCGCCCTACGGGTTCCTCAAGACCCCCGACGGCGCGTTCATCGGGGACGAGCCGAACGGCGCGTCCACCTGGTTCCCGGTCAACGACCACCCGAGCGACAAGGCCACCTACGACTTCACGGTGACCGTGCCGAAGGGCCTGACGGTCGTCGCCAACGGCCTGCCCGCCGGCCGGAGCGAGGGCATGGCGTCCTTCAGCCGCCGCGAGGCCGCCACGCGGGCCGGCACGTTCCGGTGGCGCGAGAACAAGCCGATGGCCAGCTACCTGGCGACCATCGACATCGGCAAGTGGGACGTCAAGCAGTCCAAGACGCCGGGCGGCCTGAACAACTACGTCGCGGTCGACCCCGTCCTGGAGACCAGCCAGCCGAACGCGGTGCAGTTCTTCACCGACACCACCGCCGAGGCCACCGACCTCTGGGCCAAGACGTGGGGGCCGTACCCGTTCGAGACGACCGGGGCGATCGCCGACAACGCGGTGTACAACGGCAAGCCGCTCGGCTTCTCGCTGGAGACGCAGAGCAAGCCGGTCTACTCGGCCGTCCGGAGCACCTCGACCATCGCCCACGAGCTCGCCCACCAGTGGTTCGGCGACAGCGTCTCGGTGGCGCGCTGGAAGGACATCTGGCTGAACGAGAGCTTCGCGTCCTGGTCGGCGTACTACTGGACCGAGAAGCACGGCGGCGCGACGGTCCACGACCGGGTCCGGACGATCTACAACTCCTACCCGTTCCCCGACAAGCCGGACGACCCGTACTGGTCGGTCAAGATCGCCGACCCGCAGCGCGACACCATGTTCAACGACCGCGTCTACAGCGGCGGCGCGACCGTGCTCCAGCTGCTCCGCGAGAAGATCGGTGACGACAAGTTCTTCACCCTGCTGCGGACGTGGGCGGCGGCGCACCGGTACGGCAACGCCACCACCGAGCAGTTCGTGGCGCTCGCGAACAAGGTCTCCGGGCAGGACCTGAACCCGTTCTTCCAGACCTGGATCTACTCGACCGGAAAGCCCCCGCTCCCGTAGACCGGTCCCCCAGGACCGGCTCCACTCAGCGGACGCCTCAGGGTCCCGGGACGCACGAATCCCGGGGCCCTGCCGTTCTCCGGGCGGCGGAAAGCCGCTGGACCGGCCCTCCCTCGTCCCGCGGCGCGAAGCCGGAGTGATCTTGTAAGGTGCCTCGCGTGCGCATTGCGGCAGACGGGGGCCCCTTGGGGCAGGGCGGCGAGTTCGCCGCAGCCGGCTCGATCGCGGACAGGGCCCGCTGGTTCGCCGAAGTGGTGTCGCGCACGTTGATGCCGTCGGAGCTCCGCCCCGCGGACGCCGAGGGATTCCGCGCCGAAGGGGCCTCGCTCGCCCTGGGCGCGGTCCACGTGGCCAGGTTCACCTACTCGCCGCTCCACTCCCGCCGAACGCCGAGGATGATCCGTGAGCGGGACCCGCGGCAGTACCAGCTCGGGCTGGTCCTCAAGGGCACCGCATGGTTCGCGCAGAACGGCTCCGAGGCGGTCCTCCACCCCGGGGACATGGCGCTCTGGGACACCTCCCGGCCCTACGAGTCCCGTTCGGGGCTGGACGGTCGCGACGTAGAGGTCGTCGTCCTGCAGATCCCCAAGACGGAGATGCCGCTTCCCTCCCAGCAGGTCGACCGGTTCCTGGCTCGGCGGGCCACCACCGACAAGGGGCTGGCGGCGGTCCTCTCGGACTTCCTGCTCTCGCTCACCGCCAACGGGTCCGACACCTGCCGGGGAAGCCTGGCCGCGCTGGGGCAGGTGGCGGTGGAACTGGCCGCCGCGAGCCTCGCGCAGCAGCTCGGAACCCAGCGGACGCCGTCCCCCGAGGTCCGCGCCCATGCGCTGCTCCGCCAGATCAACGGGTTCATCGACCGGCACCTGCGCGAGCCCGCCCTGACGCCCCGCCTGATCGCCGACCGGCACCACATCTCGCTGCGGACGCTCTACACGCTGTTCGAGAACGAGCCGGAGGGAGTGGCGGAGTCGATCCGGCGCCGCCGGCTCGAGCGCTGCCGCGCGGACCTCGCCTCCCCGGAACTGCGCGACAGGCCGGTCCGGGCCATCGCCGCCGACTGGGGTTTCACCAATGCCGCGGCATTCAGCCGCCTGTTCCGCGTCGCCTACGGCATCGCGCCCAGCGACTACCGCCACCACATGCTCGGCACCTAGCGAGGCCGGCGCGCGAGGGTCCGGTCCCGGCCGCGAAAACCGCTGGAGCGTTGCGGGGGGCGCGTCCTAGGCTCCTGGCGAGTGGGCGTCATTCCGTGGGTCTCCTGGTACGCACTGCGACGGTACTCCGCCTATCCCCTCGGCTCGATGGCCGAGGCCGTCACGAACTCGTTTTTCGGCGTCGTCCGCGCCGGGATCGTGATCGCGCTCTGGCACGCCCGTCCCGGGCTGGGCGGGTACGACACCGCCGACGCGGTCACCTACTCCTTCCTCACCCAGTCCCTCATCGGGCCGGTGCAGATCTTCGGCGGCATGGAGCTCGCCCAGCGCATCCGCTCCGGGGACGTGGCCATCGACCTGCACCGCCCGGTGAACCTGCAGGCGTGGTGGCTGGCCGACGACGTGGGCCGCGCCGTGTCCACGCTGGCCCTGCGCGGGCTCCCGCCGATGCTGGTCGGCGGACTGTTCTTCACGATGCGGCTGCCCGGCCCGGGCGAGGCGGCGGCGTTCACGGTGTCGGTCGCGCTGGCCGTCCTGCTGAGCTTCGCGCTGCGCTACCTGATCACGCTGTCGCAGTTCTGGACGCACGACGAGCGCGGCGTCCAGGCCGTCACGCTGGTGCTGTCGCTGTTCCTCTCCGGGATGATCGTGCCGCTCGTGGCGTTCCCGGAGCCGCTCGGCGCTTTGGCGCGGGCGCTGCCATGCTCCGGGCTCATCCAGGTGCCCGCCGACGTCTTCCTCGGGCGGCGCGCAGGCGGCGCGCTGCTGTCCGGGCTGGCGTTCCAGGCGGGGTGGGCCGCCGCGCTGCTCGCGGCCGGAGGGCTGCTGACCCGCGCCGCCGAGCGCAGGCTGGAGGCGCAGGGTGGTTAGCGACCCGACGGCCGGTGACGCGACGGCCGGTGACGCGACGGCCGATGACGGGACGGTCGGTGAGGGCGTGGTCCCGGACGGCGGCGCGAAGACGTCCGCCGCGCCGGCGCGGGTGGTCACGACCTACTGCCTGCTCGCCTGGACGTGGGTCCGGGCCGCCGGACAGTACCCCGTGTCGGTGGCGCTGCTCGCGCTCGGCACCATGGTCACGGCCGGCCTGGACATCATGGGCATCCTGGTGCTGTTCACCCGCGCGCCGCGCATCGCGGGGTTCACCTCCGCCGAGGTGCTGTTCCTGTACGGGACGTCGGCGCTGTCGTTCTCGGTGTCCGACATCGTGCTCGGCACGACCGAACGGCTCGGCGAGCGGGTGCGGGACGGGACGCTGGACGTGCTGCTCGTGCGGCCGGTGAGCCCGCTGGTCCAGATCGCGACCGAGGACTTCACGCCGCGCCGGTTCGGCCGGATCGTCCCGCCCGTGCTGGTGCTGGCGTTCGCGCTGCCGCGGCTGGACATCGACTGGACGCCGGGCCGGGTCGCGGTGGTGCCGCTGATGGCGGCGTCCGGCACGGTGATCTTCGGAGCGCTCTGGGTGCTGTGCGCCGCGGTGCAGTTCGTGCTGCTCAACAGCCACGGGGCGACCAAGGCGATCACCTACGGAGGGGCGTTCCTGACGCAGTACCCGATGACGCTGTTCGCGCGCGACTTCGTGCGCGGCGTGACGTTCGTCGTCCCGCTGGCGTTCGTGAACTGGGAGCCCGCCCTGTACGTGCTGGACCGCCCCGACCCGCTGGGGCTGCCGGGCTGGACGCGCTTCGCCTCGCCCGCCGTCGGGGCGGCGCTGTCCGCGGCGGCGGCGCTGGCGTGGCGGACGGGCCTGCGCCACTACCGCTCGACCGGAAGCTGAGGACGGGGGAACCGGTGATCGAGATGACGGACGTGACCAAGACCTTCACCCTCCGGAGGCGCACACGCGGCCGGCTGCGCCGCGAGCGGACGACGCTCGACGCGGTCGACGGGGTGTCGTTCACCGTGCCGCGCGGCGAGTTCCTGGGATACCTGGGCCCGAACGGCGCGGGCAAGAGCACCACGATCAAGATGCTGACCGGCATCCTCACCCCGACCTCGGGGCGGGTCCGGGTCGCCGGGCTCGACCCGTCCCGGTCGCGGACGGCGCTGGCCCGCCGCATCGGCGTGGTGTTCGGGCAGCGCACCACGCTCTGGTGGGACCTGCCGCTGAAGGACAGCCTGACCCTCGTCCGGCGGCTGTACCGGGTGGAGGAAACCGCCTACCGGGCCCGCCTGGCGGAGCTGACCGCGCTACTGGAGCTGGAGCCGTTCCTGGCCACCCCCGTCCGGCAGCTCAGCCTCGGCCAGCGGATGCGCGGCGACCTGGCCGCCGCGCTCCTGCACGGCCCCGAGCTGCTGGTCCTGGACGAGCCGACGATCGGCCTGGACGTGGTGAGCAAGGCGACCGTGCGCGGGTTCCTGGCCCGGCTGAACGCCGAACGCGGCACCACGATCCTGCTCACCACGCACGACCTCGGCGACATCGAGCGGCTCTGCCGGCGCGTGCTGATCATCGACCACGGGCGGACGGCGTTCGACGGCGACCTGGCCGCGCTGCGCCGCACGGCGGGCGCGGACCGGCAGCTGGTCGTCGAGCTGGCCGCCCCGGGACCGCCGGTCGAGCTGGACGGCGTCCCGGTGACCGACGTCGAGGGCCCGCGCCAGACCCTCCGCCTGCCGGACGGCGCCAACGCCGCGTCGGTGGTGGCCGCGCTCGCCGCCCGCTACGAGATCCGCGACATCGCCCTGCGCGAGACCGGCATCGAGGAGATCATCGCCCGGCTCTACCGGGGCGACCGGTAGCGGGGTCGGCACGCGGTCGCGCGCGTTCCCTCCCGGCCACCGGAAAAGATGGTTGCCGGGATCCGCGCGTCGGCGGGGTTCGGGGTGATCTTGCGCGAGCATGGGCGGGTGCTGACGCGGATCACGCTCGTGCTGGCCCTGGTGCCCGCCGCGCCGCCCGCCCATGTCCTGCGGATCGCGCCCGGGGTCGTCGCCCGGGAGCTGCGGGACGGCCGGGTCGGCGCAACGCTGCTGGAGATCGACCTGGACCGGGCCCGGATCGGGGTGTTGCGCCCATCGCCGGGCGAGGCGCGGGCGCGGGTGTCGGAGATGGCGAACCGGGCGCGCGCCGTCGCGGGAGTCAACGGAGACTTCTTCGACATCTCCGAGCGCGTCCATCGCGGCGTGCCCGCGACCTTCGCACCGGACGGCCCTGAGGTGGCCGACGGGCGGGCCGTGCGCGCCGCCGTCCCGGCGGGCCAGCGGTTCGGGCCCACGGCGCCGCCCGGGTCGTCCGGTGCGGTGATCGGCGTGGACCGGCGCGGCGTCGGACGCGTCGGCCGCCTCTCCCTCACCGGCACGGTGCGCGCGGGCGGCCGGACGATCCGCCTGCGCGGCCTCAACCAGTACGCGCTGCCGGTCGGGGGCGTCGGGCTCTACACCTCCGCGTGGGGGCCCGCCTCGCGCGCCCGCGCGTTCTGCGGGAACGACTTCGTCCGTGCCGCGCCCTGCACCCACGCCACCGCCGCGGTGCTGGTCAGGGACGGGAAGGTGGCGGGCACCGCGGATCCCGGCGGGGCGCTGCCGCCCGGTGCGGACCTGCTGCTCGGCCGTGAGGAGGGCGCGACCGCGTTGCGGGCGCTCCACCATGGCCAGAGGCTCCGGATCTCGTCGGCGTTGTCCGGCTCGGTGCGGTTCCGGCAGGCGATCGGCGGCCTGCCGCTGCTGCGCGACGGGGAGCCCGCGCCGGGGCTGGACGCGCGTTCCCGCAGTCCGCGCACCGCGGCGGGGCTGGCCCGGGGCGGTCATCGCATGGATCTGCTGGTGGTGAACGGCGGCCGTGAGACGGGCTCCGGCGAGACGGCGGCGGGGCTGGCGGCGCTGTTCCGCCGTCTGGGCGCCCGGGACGCGCTGCTCCTGGACGGCGGCGGATCGTCCACTCTGGCCTTCCGCCTGCCGGGCGAGCACACGGCGACGGTCCGGAACACGCCGTCGGACGGCCGCGAACGCCCTGTCGCCAACGGGATCGGGGTCTTCGGCTAGCGCGCCCGGCCGGGCCCGTCCCCGCCATCCCGGTTGGAGTGGATCAGAAGGGGAAGCATCCCGGCTATGACCACCATGGGGGCGGAGGAGGAGTTTCTCCTGGTAGATCCCACCGAAGCGCGGACCGTCCCGCTCGGGAGGGACGTCCTGCGGCACGCCCGGCGGGCGCGGATCGCGGACTCCCCGTCCTCGGTGGAACTGCACGAGGAGCTGGCGTCCAGCCAGGTGGAGGCGGTCACCGGCGTCTGCCGCTCGCTGGACGACCTGCGCGCCGACCTGGCCGCCGGACGCCACCTGGTGGCGCGGGCGGCGCGGGCCGCGGGGGCGATGGCCGTGTCGTCGGGGACGGCCGCGCTACCGGGCACGGGTGACCGCTCCCTCAACGACGCGGAGCGCTTCGCCGGGATCGGGCGGCTCTACGCCAAGGTCGCGACGGACTACGAGGTGTCGGGGTGCCACATCCACGTCGGCGTCCCCGACCCGGACACCGCCGTGGCGGTGATCAACCACATGCGCCCCTGGCTGCCCACCCTGCTGGCGCTGTCGGCGAACTCGCCCTTCGCGGACGGCCGCGACACCGGCTACGCGAGCTGGCGGATGATGCAGCAGGCGCACTTCCCCGGGTCGGGCGTGCCGCCGAGGTTCACCTCGGCGGCCGACTACCGGCGGGCCGTGGAGCGGCTGGTGGAGTGCGGCGTTCTGGTCGACGCGTCCATGTCGTTCTGGCTGGTGCGCCCCTCGCCCCGCTTCCCCACCGTGGAGCTGCGGGCGGCCGACGCCGTTCCGGCCGTGGACGACGCCGTCCTGCTGGCGGCTCTGACGCGCGGACTCGTCCTGACGGCGCTGCGCGAGCTGTCCGCGGGCCGCGAGGGCCCCGAGCTGGACGAACAGGTGTGCGCGGCGGCGGTCTGGTCGGCCGCGCGGTACGGGCTGGACGGTCCCGCCGTCGATCCGCGGCCCGGACGGTCCGTCCCGGCCGCCGATCTCGCCCGGCGGCTGGTGGAGCTGGTGTCGCCCGCGCTGGAGGAGACGGGCGACCTGCCCGCCGTCCGGCGGCTCTGGGCGCGGTTGCTGGAGGGCGGGACGGGCTCCCGGCGCCAGCGCGCGGCCGCCCGGACGGCCGCCGCCGGGCCG
>NZ_QURH01001042.1 GCF_003428695.1 Actinomadura logoneensis | reverse complement strand
GGCCGCCGAGGCGGGTGGGCTGGCGATGCTGGCCGCAGGGGCCGCGCTGGTGGTCGCGGCGGCGCGGCGGAGGCGGGCGCGGCTGCCGGAGAGCGCCGCCGCATGACCCGGGGCCCGGTGCTGTTCGCCCGGTTCGCGTTCCCGCCCAACGCGCTCGGGTACTGCGGGCCGGACGACAGCACCGAGGTCCGGGACTACGGCGCGGCCGGGATCGCCGACCGGGGCCTGACCGAGCTGGCCGAGCGGTTCTGCGGTGCGTGGCCCTACCTCCGGCTGATCGCGGCGGCGTCGCGCATCGGTGATCCTCTGGACGCCCGGGTCGTGCGCGCCTACTGGATCGGCGGCCCGCCGCTCGAACGGGTGGGGCCCCGGGTTCTGGCGGCCCACCTGGACGACCGGTTCGGCAGCCGGACGGGCAGCCGCCGGGCGGACCTGGCTTCGCTGGCCCTGTCCGGAGGGCGTCCGCACCACAACTTCCACGTGTTCGCCGTGTATCCGTGGGTGGGGTTGCTCAGGGCCGGGTTCGGCGAGGAGGCTTTACGGGTCCTCGACCGTTGCCGCATCAGGTGGGGGCGTGTCATGTCCATCGAGGCAGGGACGGCGACGGTACTGTCGCGTCCGCTGCTGTGGGACGGGCACGGCCTGTCCCTCGGGGATCCGCGGCCGGAGACGGCGCGCCTCGGACCGGGACCGGCCGTCCGCCCCGGCGACGTGGTCGCCCTGCACTGGGACTGGATCTGCCACCGGCTCACCTTTCAGGACGTGGCGACGCTGCGCCACTACACGGCGAGCCAGCTGGCGGTGGTCAACGACGCGGAGCGCCCCGCGCCGACGCTGGACCGCGGGCCCCGCAGCCGGGTGCCGCGAGTCCGTTCCTGAGAGGAGGCCGGGACTGATGGAGGAAACCGGCGGCATCACGTCCGCCTCCCTGTCCCGGGAGCGCTTCTTCGCCGGCATGCCCGAGCCGCACCTCGCCGCGCTGGCGGCGACCGCCGACTCGGTGCAGGTCCCGGCCGGGCACCGGTTCTTCACCGAAGGGGGTCCCGCCCGGCGGTTCTGGCTGCTGCGCTCCGGCACGGTCACGCTCGACCTGCAGGTCCCCGGACGCGGCGCCGTCGTGGTCGAGTCCCTGCCCCCTTCGTCGGTGCTGGGCTGGTCATGGCTGTTCCCACCGCACCGCTGGCGGTTCGGCGCCGTCGCCCCCGAACGGGTCACCGCCTTCCGCTTCGACGGGGCCGCCGTCCGGGAACTGTGCGCCGCCGATTCCCGGCTCGGCCGTGACCTGGCCCTGCGGTTCGCGCAGGTGATGCTGGACCGCCTCGAGGCCACCCGGGTCCGGATGCTCGACCTGTACGCGCACCCCGGGGAACCGCGATGACATCGGCGGCCACGCCGATGGCGCCCGTCCCGTACCGGGTGACCGGGCGGCGCGACGAGACGACCGACACGGTCACACTGACGCTGGAGCCTGTCGAGAGGCCCATCCCCACGCCGCTCCCCGGCCAGTTCACGATGATGTACGCGTTCGGGGTCGGCGAGGTGCCGATCTCGGTCAGCCGCATCGGCCCGCACCCGCGGGACGGTTCCACGCCGGGACCGGTGCTGGAGCAGACCGTCCGGGCCGTCGGCGCGGTCACCGGGGCGATCTGCGGGACGCGGCCCGGCCAGGTCGTCGGGCTGCGCGGCCCGTTCGGCGTCGGCTGGGAGGTGGACGCGGCCCGCGGCCGTGATCTGGTCCTGGCCGCGGGCGGGATCGGGCTGGCCCCGCTGAGGCCGGTCCTGCTGCGAGCCCTGTCGGAGCCCGACGCCTTCGGCCGGGTCGCCCTGCTGATCGGCGCCCGCACCCCGGCCGACCTGCTGTTCACCAGCGAGCTCGACGAATGGCGGGCCCGCGGGGCGCAGATCGAGGTCACGGTGGACCGCCCGTCCCCGGGCTGGGACGGCCGCGTCGGCCTGATCACCGCCCTGGTGCCCGTCGCGGACGTCGATCCGGGCCGGGCCGTCGCCTTCCTCTGCGGGCCCGAGGTGATGATGCGCGTCACCGCCGAGGCGCTCACCGGGCGCGGCATCCGGGACGCCGACGTCCGGCTGTCACTGGAGCGCAACATGCGGTGCGGACTCGGCTGGTGCGGGCACTGCCAGCTCGGTCCGCTGCTGGTCTGCCGGGACGGGCCCGTCGTGCCGTACACGCGCGCCGCGCCCCTGATGACCGTCCGGGAGCTGTAGCGATGGGACGACCGACGGAGGACCGGCCGGACCGGCGGCCGGAGCGGCCGACGCTGGCGGTGTGGAAGTTCGCCTCCTGCGACGGCTGCCAGTTGACCCTCCTGGACTGCGAGGACGAACTGCTCACCCTCGCCGGCCAGGTCGAGATCGTCCACTTCCGGGAGGCGTCCAGCGCCGCCGGGGACGGCCCGTACGACGTGTCCCTGGTGGAGGGGTCGATCACCACCGCGGCGGACCTGGAGCGCATCCGGCACGTGCGTGCGGTGTCCCGCAGGCTGATCACGATCGGGGCGTGCGCGACCGCCGGGGGCGTCCAGGCCCTGCGCAACTTCGCCGACGTCGCGGAGTTCGCGTCCGTCGTCTACGCGCGTCCGGAGTACGTCGCCACGCTCGCGGACTCCACGCCCATCGCGGCCCACGTGCCCGTGGACTTCGAACTGCGCGGCTGCCCGATCGACCGTCGCCAGCTCATCGAGGTGCTGGCGGCCCACCTGGCGGGACGACGGCCCCACGTCCCCGCCCACGCGGTGTGCTTCGAGTGCAAGATCCGCGGGAACCTGTGCGTCATGGTCGCCCACGGCACCCCGTGCCTGGGGCCGATCACCCACGCGGGCTGTGGCGCGATCTGCCCGGCGTACGGACGTGGCTGCTACGGCTGTTTCGGGCCCTCTCCCGCCTGGAGCGGCACCCGTCCGAACACGCGAGGGCTGCTGCCCTGGCTGGAGATGACCGAGGAAGAGACGCGGCGCGTGCTGTCGACCTTCAATGTCGCGGCCTTCCACGAGGCCGCGGAGGAAGCCGGGCCACCGGAGGGACCGGCGTCGGCGGAGCGGGCGGAGCCGCCGCGGGGACCGGGGGGAGGGGACGGGCGGTGACGCACCGGAACGACCGGACGCTCAGAGTCGGGGCGCTCGCCCGGGTCGAGGGCGAGGGCGCGATGTACGTCCGGGTGCGCGGCCGGAACGTCGAGGAGGTGCGGCTCGACATCTACGAGCCACCCCGGTTCTTCGAGGCGTTCCTGCGCGGGCGCGCGCACACCGAACCACCCGACATCACGGCCCGGATCTGCGGGATCTGCCCGGTCGCCTACCAGATGAGCGCGTGCCAGGCGGTCGAGGCCGCCTGCGGCGTGACCGTGGACGGCCCCCTGCGCGACCTGCGGCGGCTGCTCTACTGCGGCGAGTGGATCGAGAGCCATGCCCTGCACGTCTACCTGCTGCACGCACCCGACTTCCTCGGCTACCCCGGCGCCGTCGAACTCGCCCGCGACCACCGCCCGGTCGTCGAGCGGGGCCTGCGGCTGAAGAAGGCGGGCAACACGGTGATGGAGGTCCTCGGCGGACGCGCGATCCACCCGGTGAACGTCCGCGTCGGCGGCTTCTACCGGACGCCCGAGCGCACCGAACTCGTCCCGCTCGCCGAAACCCTGCGGCGGGCCCGCGACGACGCGCTCGCCACCGTGGAGTGGGCGGCGGGTTTCGAGTTCCCCGACTTCACCCACGACCACGAGTACCTCGCGCTGACCGCCGAGCGCTACCCGCTGGAGGCGGGGACCCTGCGGAGCACCGGTGGACGCGCCTTCACCGCCGCGGATTTCGAGGAGCACGTCACCGAGCACCAGGTCCCCCACTCGACCGCGCTGCACGCGCACTTCACCGGCGGTGGCCGCTACCTCACGGGCCCGCTCGCCCGGTACTCCCTCAACCGCGACCGGCTCTCGCCGCTCGCGCGGGAGGCCGCGGACCGCGCCGGGCTCGGCCCGGAGTGCCGCAACCCGTTCCGCAGCATCCTCGTCCGCGCCGTCGAAATCGTCTACGCCGTGGACGAGGCGCTCCGCATCATCGCCGACTACCGGCCGCCGCCCCGCCCCGCGGTGCCGGTGCCGCCGCGGCGGGCCACCGGGCACGGCGCGACCGAGGCTCCGCGCGGAACCCTCTACCACCGTTACGACCTCGGCCCCGACGGCCTGATCCAGGCCGCGCGGATCATCCCGCCCACGTCCCAGAACCAGGCCGCCATCGAGGACGACCTGCGCCGTTTCGTCGCCGACCGCCTGCACCTGGACGACCACGACCTGACCCACCGGTGCGAGCAGGCGATCCGCAACTACGACCCCTGCATCTCCTGCTCCACCCACTTCCTCGACCTCACCGTGGACCGGTCGTGACCCACGACGGCGTGCCCGCGACCATCGTCATCGGCGTCGGCAACGACCTGCGCCGCGACGACGGCGCGGGCCCGGCGGTCATCGAGGCGCTGCGCGGCCGGGTGCGGGCGACGCTCGCGGTCACCGACGGCGAGCCGGCCCGGCTCATCGCCCTGTGGGCCGGAGCCGACCGCGCGGTCGTCGTGGACGCGGTCCGCGCCGACCCGCCGCGCCCCGGCCGGATCCACGACCTCGGCGTGCGGACCGCGGCACTGGCGCGACGCCCCGTCACGGGCCACGCCCTCGGCCTCGGCGACGCCGTCGCCCTCGGCCTCGCCGTCGGGCAGGTGCCCGTCCGGCTGCGGGTGCTGGCGATCGAGGGGATCGACTTCGGCTTCGGCCCCGGGCTGACCCCGCACGTCGCCGAGGCCGTCACCGTCGTCGCCGACCGGATCGCCGCCTCCCTCGGCCGGGATCCGGTGCGCCCGGCCGGGCGGCCGTCAGACCACCTGTTCCCCAAGGAGGACCGATCACCATGACCACGATGGAACTGGCCGGCCTCGGGCCGCTCCACGACGCGCTCCGCGACGCCGGGTACACCGTCATCGGCCCGACCGTCCGTGACGACGCCATCGTCCTCACGGAACTGGAGTCGATCGACCGGCTGCCGCACGGGTGGGGCGTCCGGCTCGCGCCCGGGGGTTACCGGCTGCGCCGGCGAGACGACGAGGCGGCCTTCGCCCACGCGGCCGGGCCGCAGTCCTGGAAGCCGTTCCTGCACCGGTCGCGGGTCAAGCTCTGGGAAGCCGACCGGACCGGTGACGGCTTCGAGGTCCGGGAGGAGCCGCATCCCCCGGCCCGCCTGGCACTGCTCGGCGTCCGGCCGTGCGACCTGCGGGCCATCGCCGTCCAGGACCGGGTCCTGACCGGCGGCCGGCACGTGGACCCGTCCTACGCGGCCCGGCGGAGCGACGCGTTCATCATCGCCGTCAACTGCACCGAGCCCGGCGGGACCTGCTTCTGCGTCTCCATGGGCACCGGACCGCAGGCGGGGCCGGGATACGACCTGGCGCTCACCGAGCTGGTCGGCGACGAAGGCGTCCGTTACGTCGTGGACGCCGGCACCCAGGCGGGCTCCGACATGATGGACGCCATCGGAGCCGGGCCCGCCGCGTCCGGCGATGTGGAGCGGGCCCGCGCCGAGGTGGCCGCGGCCGCCGGCCGGATGGGCCGGACGATGCCCCCGGTGGACCTGCACGACCTGATGGCCGGAACCCTGGACGCCGCCCGCTGGGACGAGGTCACCGAGCGCTGCCTGAGCTGCGGTAACTGCACCATGGTCTGCCCGACCTGCTTCTGCACGACGGTCACCGACACCACCGACCTCACCGGCGACCACGCCGAACGCTGGCAGGTGTGGGACTCCTGCTTCGACCCCGGCTTCTCCCATCTGCACGGCGGTGACGTCCGTGCCTCCCCGCGCAGCCGCTACCGGCAGTGGCTCACGCACAAGCTGGGCACCTGGCACGACCAGTTCGGCTCCTCCGGCTGCGTCGGCTGCGGCCGGTGCATCGTCTGGTGCCCGGTCGGCATCGACCTCACCGAAGAAGCCGCCGCTCTGCACGCCGAGGCGGCATCCACCGACCGGTGACGTTCGCGCGGGGAGGCCGATCGTCCACCGGTCCTCCCGGTCACGAGCAGGCGGGCCCGGACGTTCAGTTCACGATCGTGGTGACTCCGAAGTCACGCCACGCCGTGCCGAAGTCCTGGTAGTAGAGCGTGGAGCCGCTGTGCGCGGTGATCGTTCCCTTGGCCACCACGTCGTAGTCGCCGCTGAGGGAGAAGACCGGCCCGCCGCTGTCGCCGTCCAGGCTCGCCTGTCCGCCGTCCGCCCGGCGGGCGACGACCAGGTCGGAGTAGTACTCGGTGTTGCCGTAGGCGTCGCGGTACCAGCCGCCGTAGGTGAAGTTGGTCGTGTTCTGGATGCCGCAGACGGCGCCGCTGGCCGCACCGGACTGGCAGACCCATTCGTTCGCGTAGGCCCAGTCCCAGCCGACGACGCCCTTGGTGAAGTCGCCCGCCGAACTGCCGTCCCACATACGCGCCTTCACGGGAGCGTCGATGAGGAGCAGGTCATGGCCGACGTTCTCCTGGACGGCCCACCCGATCCAAAGGCCGGTCCCGGCCGTCGTCCAGGAGCCGTTGTGCCAGCCGCCCCCGACACGGCCGCAGTGGCCGGCGGTCAGGACGTAGCTGTTGCCTCTGCCGTCGGTGACGGGCCACCCCGCGGTGCAGAGCGCATGGTTGTCGTCGTTGAGGATGGCGCCGCCCGCGTAGTAGGGCGCGGAGTCGTTGTACCGGCCGTTGAGGCCGGCCACGCCGCCGTCGACATAGCTCACCGGCACACCGACGGCGGTCCTGGCCTGAGCCGCGAGCGCCTTCCCCTTGTCCTTGGTGGTCAGGACGAGCCCGTCGCCGGTGAGCGACCCGGAGACCTGGCTGATCGGATACGCCGGGTCCTTCTTCATGGCGGCGAGCAGACCCGCGGCCGCCGCCTTGAGCTCGGCCTGGGAGTAGCGGGCGGGCTTCACCTCGACCGGGGCGGTGCCGCGCGCATCGCCGACGGCCTTGCTGACGGCGGCGGAGAGCTTTCCCTTCCACCACAACTGAACCGAGTCGGGCTGCAGAACGACACCCGCGAACCCGCCTTGACCCGTCTTCTCCACCGCCCAGGAAATCTTGGAGGCGGCCTTCTTCAGCGGTATCTGGTCATGCATCTTCTGCCGGATGTCGGCGGGAATGTGACTGAACGGAACCCGCTCGACGGCGTCCTTGCCGTCACCGGGCGCCTGGTCCGCCGCCGCCGGCACGATGCCCGACAGTGCCACGCTCAGCACCGCCGCACCCAGGACTCCGACGAACCGTGCGGAGCCGTGCTTGAAACCCATGTGTTCCTCTCGCTTGGACCTGTGGCCAAGCGAGAGTATTGATCAATTTTGCAGGGACGAGATATTCATGGCGTGCGGTTAGGTTGTGCGACGCGTGCGGCAATCGGCGGGGAGACTGGACCGCCATATCTCGGCGCGTCTTTTCCATATCTGCGGCATGCGTACAGGGAAAGGGAATTCCGAGGCCGCGACGTGGTGGCGGCGCATGGCGGGCCGCCCGTTCAGCCCCGGAAGGCCGGGGCGTGGTCGCGGGCGAAGTCGGCGACGTCGCGCGGCGGACGGCCCAGGAGCTCCGCGACGGTGTCGGTGGTGAAGTCGCCCCAGCCGGACGTGTACGCCTGCGCGTACTCCTCGAGCATGTCGACGATCCAGGCGGGGACGCCGTAGTCGAGCAGGGCCTTGCGCTTGGCGTCGTCGCTGACCGGCAGGTATCCGACGGGACGTCCGAGCGCGGCGCCGAGCCGGTCGGCGACCTCGTCGAACGTCACCGAGCGCGGGCCGGTGAGGGTGTAGGTCCGGCCGTGGTGCTCGTCGGGGCCGTCCAGCAGGACGCGGGCGGCGCACTCGGCGATGTCGCGGGCGTCGATCATGCCCAGCCGGGCTCCGGCCATGTTCAGCGAGAACGCGTCACCGCTCGCCACGTCACCCGCCTCGTTCAGCAGGTTCTGCATGAACCAGTGCGGGCGCAGGATCGTCCAGCGCATCCCGTACCGCTCCACCTCGCGGTCGCACAGCGCGTGCAGCCGGGCGCTGCGGGTCGGCGCGTCATGTGCCGCGCCGACGACCGACAGCCGGACGACGCGTTCCACTCCGGCCTGGTGAGCGGCCCACATGGCGTTCATGTTGTGCTCGGGCGTGCGGGGCCCGTTGGGGACGAGCAGCCACAGGTCGTGGACGCCCTCGAAGGCGGCGGGGAGCGAGCGCGGATCGTCGAGGTCCCCGGTGACGACCTCCACGCCCCGCTCGCGGAGCCCGTCGGCCTTCGACGGGTCGCGGACGAGCGCGCGCGGGTTCGCGTCGGCGCCCTGGAGAGCGTCCATCAGGGCGGTGGACACGGTTCCGGTGGCGCCGGTGATGAGGATGGTGCGCGGCATGTCTTCTCTTCCTTCGGTCAGTTGGTGGCGGATGCCAGGTCCCGGGCCGGACGTTCCGCGGGCTTCCGCGGCGTCCGTCCGGTGGTGAGGCGTTCGAGGATCCAGAGGACGACCGTCCCGGCGGACAGGACGGCGCCCAGCGCGCACACCCCGCTCCAGCCGCCCCGTGCCCAGGCCGCCGAGGTCAGCGCGGAGCCGGCGGCGCCGCCCAGGAACAGCGTCGTCATGAAGGCGGAGTTGATGCGGTTGCGGGCCTCCGGCCGCAGCCCGTACAGCACGTTCTGCGTGCTGTTCAGTACCGCCTGGTGCGCCAGGTCGAGGACGACCACGCCGGTGAGCAGCCAGAACAGCGAGTGTGCCCCGGCCGCGGACGCCGCCCACGACGTCACGAGCAGCACCGCCCCCGCCCCGGTCACGACCTGCACGAGGCCCCGGTCGGCGAGCCGGCCCGCGAACGCGGCGGTGAGGGCGCCGACGACGCCGAGCAGCCCCACCGAGCCGATGGACGACTCGGACCAGCCGTACTCCGGCCCCGACAGCAGGAACGTCACGGCCGTCCACAGGACGCTGAACGACGCCAGGCTCAGCGCGCCGATCCCCGCCCGCCACCTCAGCAGGGGCTCGTGGCGGAACATCGCCGCCGTGGAGCGCAGGAGGCCGGGGTAGGTGAGGGTCCGGTCGCGTCCGCCGAGGCGCGGGAGGAACAGCCGCAGCAGCACGGCCATCGCCGCCATGAGCAGCGCGTCCACCCAGTACACCGTCCGCCAGCCGCCCAGGTCCGCGAGGGCGCCGGACGCGGTGCGGGCCACGAGCAGGCCGAGCATGAGGCCGGTCATCACCGTGCCGACCACCTTCCCCCGCTCGGACGGGTGGGCCAGGGCGGCGGCGAACGGCACCACCACCTGCGCGCCGACCGAGGCCAGGGCGGTCAGGGCCGTCCCGGCGAGCAGCACCGCTCCGTTGGGGGCGGTCGCCGAGACCAGCAGGAACACCGCCGTCGCCGCGTAGAGGGCGACCGCGAGCCGCCGCCGCTCCATGAGGTCGCCCAGCGGCACCAGCAGCATCAGGCCCAGGGCGTAGCCGGCCTGGGCGGCGGTGACCAGCAGCGCCGCCTGCGTCGAGCCGAGCCGCAGCTCGCGGCCGATGAGGTCGAGCAGCGGCTGCGCGAAGTAGTTGCCCGCGGCGGCCAGCCCGGTCGCCACCGCCATGAGCGCCAGCAGGCCGCGCGACAGGCCGCCGCCCTCGGGGCGGGAACTCGTCGTCATGCGTCCAGGCTGCGGCACCGGTGATCAATGAGTCCAACACATGTTTGTCATGGACATCGATCGTGATCCACGATGGTTCCGTGGAACTCCAGCAGATGCGTTACGTGGTCGCCGTCGCGGAGGCGGGCACCTTCACCCGCGCCGCCGAGCAGTGCATGGTCGTGCAGTCCGCGCTCAGCCACCAGATCGCCCGGCTGGAGCGCGAGCTGGGGGCCCGGCTGTTCGACCGCACCAGCCGACGCGTCCGGCTGACCCCGGCGGGCGAGGCGTTCCTGCCCGCCGCGCGGCAGTCCCTGGACGCGGCGGAGCGGGCGAAGGCCGAGGTCGCCGCGGTGTCCGGCGAGGTGCGCGGGACCATCTCCATCGGCGCCATCCCCACCATCACGGCCGTGGACCTGCCGGGCCTCCTGGAGCGGTTCCACGCGCGCCACCCGCGGGTGCGGATCAGCCTGCGCTCGGGCGCGAGCGAGGAGATGGTCGAGCGGGTGCGCACGGGCGCGCTCGACGTCGCGTTCCTCGGCATCCCGGTGAGCGCCCGCCCGAAGGGCGTGCACGGACGTGAGCTGGCGCGCGGTGAGCTTGTCGCGGTGACGGCGCCCGGCCATCCGCTCGCCGCCCGGGACCGCGTGGAGCTGCGCGACCTGGCCGACGAGCCGTTCGTCGACTTCCCGCCGGGCTCGGCTGCGCGGGCGCAGACGGACGAGGCGTTCGCGGCGGCGGGCGTCCGGCGGGAGGTCGGCTTCGAGATCTCCTCGGTGGACTTCATGACGCGGCTCATCCGGCAGGGGCTCGGGATCGGGCTGATGCCGGCGGCGTTCGTCCCCGAGCTGACCGGGCTGGCCGTCCTGCGGATCCGCGACGCCCCCGCCCGCCTGGAGCACCTGGTGTGGGGCCGGTTCCCGCCGTCCCCGGCCACCGCGGCCTTCCTCGCCGAACTCGGCATCCCACCCGCCGACGGCGACTAGTCCGGTCGGGGAGCATCCTGCCCGACGCGGCGCCGCCCAAATCCACCGTCAGGACTTCCTCGGCCGGCTGTCCGCTCCGGGGTCCGCACTGGAGGCGGTGCTGATCCGGGCCCGCGCCCTCGGAGAACTGGCCGCGGACAAGAAGCCCGCGGTTCTGGCGAGGTTCCTGGTGACCGTGCTCCAGGGCATCCGCGTGGTGGGTAAGACGCCGGGCCGCCGGCGGTTCCTCGGCGTCGTCCTGCACCACGTCACCGGAGGACGAGTCGAGCCGGTGATCCTTCTCGGGGGCTGGCCGCAGACCTGGTGGCAGTTCCGCAGGGTGATGCGGGAGCTGGCGCGCCGCTACCAGGTGACGGCCGTCGACCTGCGGGGCATGGGCGGCTCGGCCGAACCCGAGTCCGGTTACGAGGCGTGCCGTCCCGCTGCGGGGACGGCACGCCGGGACGCGGAGGGTCAGGGGAGAGTGGGGATCTTCGGAGGGGCGTCGGTCCATCCGGCCTGGAGGTACACGACCTTGTCGACCTTGCCGGTGACGCCTGCCACGGCGCGCGAGGTGCTGAGCACCAGCGAGGAGCCCGGGTCGATGATCACGGTGTCGGAGACGCCGCGCTGGACCTGGACGCGCAGCCCGACCCCCTTGCGGCCGCGCTCGTCGGCGACCTCGCCCATGGCGGTGACACCGGGCATGGCGGCGAGCATCCGGAAGGCGGCGGCCCGCACCTTCGGCGGCGCGGGAACGGAGCTGAGCAGGTCGGTCACGCAGTTCTTCACGACCTCGTCCGCGGTCCGGCCTGCGGTGGGGTGATCGCGCGGGATCGCCCGCCGCAGGGTGTCCCGCAGCTCGGCGGGGTTCGTCGGCAGCGCCTGGACCTGCCGGTACGTCATCCCCTTGTCGCAGACGGGGAAGGTCTTGGTTCCGGTGCCCTTGTCGAGGCGCGGGGAGATCCGGGCCGGGTCGGGGGAGCCGTCCCGCCGGAAGGCGGCCTCGTCCTTGGCGGACGCGGGCGTCGGGGGGAGGCCCCGGTATCCCGTCCAGGACCGGCCGTCCGGGCGGCTCCACTGCCCGACCAGCTGCCAACCGAGGATCGAGTAGTTCTTCCGCTCGTTGTGGAAGAGGCGCGACTGCATCTGCAGGACGTGCCAGTACGTGCCGCTGGTCGGCGCCTTCTCGGCGTGCTCGGCGGCGGTGAGCAGCACGGTCGTGGACGACATCGGGCGCGTGGCGGGCCCGTGCCGCGGATCGGGCGCGCGCGGCGAGGTCCCGGACGACACGACGACCACCCCCGTGACGGCGGCGGCGGTGGCGGCGGTCAGGCCGAAGCCGCTCCACAGGGCGGGGCGGCGCCAGGCGCGGCGCGCCGGGCGCTCCGGCTGGCGCATCCCGTCGAGCAGGCGACGGTGGACGGCGGCCCTGGTCTCCGGTGTGGGCGGCTCGTCCAGCATCTCGCTGATCATCTGGAGCTCGTCCATGGTCACAGTCCTTCCGTGGGGGCGGGCAGAGCGGCGCGCAGCTTCCTGCGCGCCCGGTTCAGCCGGGAGCCGACGGTTCCGTACGGGATGCCGAGGACGTCGGCGATCTCCTCGTGGGTGAGCTGGGAGAGGGCCTTCAACAGCACGACGTCGCGGTCCTTGCCGGACAGTCCCGCGAGCGCGCGGGCCAGGGACGGCTGGAGCCGTTCGGCGGAGACCGAGGCCGCGACCCGGTCCTCGTGGCCGTCGGGGTGGCGGTCCGGGGGCACCTGGGCGAGCGCCTGGTAGCGGCGGGTCTCGGTGCGGCGGTGCTGGCCGATGAGGTTGGTCGCGATGCCGTACAGCCAGGGCCGTACGGATCCGCGGGCCGGGTCGAAGGCGGCGCGTCCGCGGAACGCGGCGAGGAAGACCTCGGCCACCACGTCCTCGGCCGCCTGCGGGCCGAGGCGTCCGGCGACGTAGCGGTGGATGTCGGCGTAGTGCCGGTCGTAGACGGTCGAGAAGCGGTCGCCGTCGCGGACGGACGTGGCGAGCAGCTCCGCGTCCGTCGGGGCCGTGTCGGGGGGAGCGGTCACGGTGCCGCCCCTTCCGGCCGGTTCAGCATGGGCACCTCCGGGAGGTTGGTCGTCACCCCCTACTTCGTCCGCCCCCCGGATCACTTTCACGCGGGCCCCACGCGGGCGGCGCGCACGGCTACGGGACCGTCGGCGCCGGTGGCGTCCTCCACCCGTCCGGCGGGAGCCCGAACACCAGCAGGCGCACCGCCGCGGATTGTCTGGGAAGCCGTACCGGAACAGTGTTCCGGGTGTTCCGCTAAGCGGTGCGCCGCAGTCCCGCGACGAGCAGCTCCACCAGGCGGCGCGCGTCGTAGCGTGGGTCGCTCTCCGCGCCGATGCACAGGTTGCCGACGCCGCGCATGAGCTCGTAGGCGTCGATGCCGGCGCGGATCTCACCGGCGTCCGCGGCGGCCCGGAGCAGGTCGGAGCACACCGGTACGAGGCGGTCGAGGAAGTAGGCGTGCAGGGACTGGAAGGCGGGGTCGTCCGACTGCAGCACCGAGGCCAGGCCGTGCTTGGTGGCGACGAAGTCGACGAACCGGTTCACCCATCGCCCCAGCGCGTCATAGGGCGAGCCGCCGCCGGCCAGGAGGGTCTCGCCGGCCTCGGCGCACGCCTCGACCTGGTGCCGGTAGACGGCGGCGATCAGGTCCGCGCGCGTGGGGAAGTGGCGGTAGATGGTCGCGACCCCGACGCCCGCCCGGGAGGCGATCTCGCGCACCGGCGCCTCGACTCCCGAGGTCGCGAACACGGCGGTCGCGGCGTCCAGCAGCGCGCGCTCGTTCCGCCGGGCGTCGGCCCGCTTGCGCGGGGCGCTCCCGCCCGCCTTCGCTGCTCTCGACGCGTCGGCCATCGCACCTTCCCATTGCTAACCGGAACAATGTTCCGTATATTAATCGGAACGCCGTTCCGCTTGGTTCATGATGCCAGACCGGAACCGGCGGACCCAAGCCATCCCTCCGACCAAGGAGCACTCGATGCTGTACCGCACTCTCGGCCGCACCGGAGTCCAGGTGAGCGCGCTGGTGCTCGGCGCGATGAACTTCGGCAGGATCGGCGGCACCGGCCAGGACGAGGCCGACGCCATCGTGGGCGCCGCGCTCGACGCCGGGGTCAACCTCATCGACACCGCCGACTTCTACCCCGGGTCCGAGGAGATGGTCGGCAGGGCCATCGCCGGCCGCCGGGACGACATCGTCCTGGCGACCAAGGCGGCGCTCGCCGTGGACGACGACCGCAACCACCGGGGCGCCTCGCGCCGCTGGCTGGTCACCGAGCTGGACAACAGCCTGCGCCGCCTGGGCGTCGACCACGTCGACCTCTACCAGATCCACCGCTGGGACCCGGCGACCGGTGACGAGGAGACCCTGTCGGCGCTGACCGACCTGCAGCGGGCCGGGAAGATCCGCTACTTCGGCTCCTCGACCTTCCCCGCCTACCGCATCGTCCAGGCCCAGTGGGCGGCGCGCGAGGCCCGGCTCGGCCGGTACGTCACCGAGCAGCCCAGCTACTCGGTCCTGCAGCGCGGGATCGAGGCGGACGTCCTCCCGGTCGCCGAGGAGTACGGGATGGGCGTGCTCGTGTGGAGCCCGCTGGCCTCGGGGTGGCTGTCGGGGGCGGTCCGCGCGGGCAGGGAGATCGCCACCCACCGCTCGACGGTGCTGCCCGAGCGGTTCGACCTGTCGCTGCCGGCCAACCGGGCGCGGCTGGACGCGGTCGAGCGCCTGGTGAAGGTCGCCGACCAGGCCGGGCTGACGCTGATCCAGCTCGCCCTCGGGTTCGTCACCGCGCACCCCGCCGTGACCAGCGCGATCATCGGCCCCCGGACGATCGACCACCTGCACGCGCAACTCGCCGCCGCCGACACGGTCCTGTCCGCGGACGTGCTCGACGCGATCGACGAGATCGTCGCGCCCGGCGTCGATCTGGCCGCGCACGAGAAGGTCGACACGCGCCCGGCCCTCGTCGACGCGTCGCTGCGCCGCCGCTGACCGCTCCGGGTGCGGCGGTCCGCGACCGCCGCACCCGGGGGGATCCGGTCAGACCTCCCGGACGAAGACGACGGCGTCCATCCGGTCGGTCGCGGACGGGTCGAGGGACGCGTAGGTGTAGTCGGCGGGGACGCGTCGTTCCGGCTTCCGGTCGAGGACTTCGGTGAGGCGGCGCGGGTCCACGATGCCGCGCTCGTGGGGCAGCTCCGACAGCATCCCTTCCAGGCTGTCCGGGGCGGGGACGTCGGAGCCGCGGGTTCCGAAGTTCGTGGTCACGAACGCGTACCGGTCGCCGAGGTGGACGGACGTGACGGCTCCGGCGCCCCACCACTCGACGTGCCCGTCCGCCCAGCCCATGCCGCTGCGGTCGCGCTGCAGGTGGGAGTTGTGGGCGAACACGAGGGTGGGCCCGCGGCGTTCCTCGCGCCGGACGATCGCGTCGAGGTTGTCGGCCATCATCGTGGCCCGCACGGACAGCAGCGTGCTGATGCGGGCGGGCGAGGTGTCCGCCATGGCGTCGTGGTAGCGCAGCAACCCGGTCGCGGTACGGCCGTGCAGGTCGGCGCGCCACCAGTCGTCCCGGGAGGTGGACGCGATGAGCAGCGGGGCGTGGGCGGCGAGCAGGCCGCGCAGGTCGTCGGTGAGCAGCCGCAGCTCGCGGGCCGCCGGGGTCCGGCCGATGGACGTGGAGGGGTCCATCATGACCGCGGTGTCCGTCCAGGGCTCGTCCGGCCCGAGGAGCTCGTCGAGATCGGCGCGACTACGGGGCATGCGGATGTGGGCGGCGAGGTAGTCGTACAGCTCGCTCAGCGCCTCCCTCGGACTGGCCGCGTAGGCGGTCTCCAGAGGGCCGTCCATCCCGTAGAAGCGCAGCCGTCCGTCCGGTGCGCACCGCTCGTTGTGGGCGCGCATCCAGCGGAGCAGTTCGCGGTTCGCGGCGTACGCGCCGTGTCCATGGCTGAAGCCCCGCCGCAGCGCCTCATCGAGGGTGCCGGTCCCGTCGCCGACGTAGGCGTCCGCGACGAGGCCCATGAGGCAGTCGCTTTCGAGGGCGATCGAGCGGTAGCCCTCGTGTTCGACCAGATACCGGAACAGCTCGTTGCGCAGTTCGGGGAACGCCTCGACACCATGCGTCGGCTCCCCGAGGCCGAGCAGGCGAAGGGGTGAAGGGAGCATCGCGGTGAGGGAGGCGCTGGTGAAGGGACGCACGGCGTCCCGGATCGGTGCCGTCATACCTTCAACCGTATCGTTGAACCTTCGGTGTAAACTTTGGCCGCTATATACGACGGATGGCGAGGTGAAGCCTCAAAGTGGGGTTGCGGCCTGTCGATCTGGCGCGGGAGCACGGCCTGTCCACGCAGGCGGTCCGCAACTACGAGGAGGCGGGCATCCTGCCGCCGGCCGGGCGCACGCCCAGCGGATACCGCGTCTACGCACCGCGCCATGCCGCCGCGCTGACGGCCTTCCTGGCCCTCGTCCCCGCGCACGGCCACGCGACGGCGAGCGCGATCATGCGCGCGGTGAACGGCGGAGCGGCCGACGAGGCGTTCCGCCTGATCGACGAGAGCCACGCGGAGCTGGCCGGCGACCGGCGCACCCTGGAGGCCGTCGAACGGGCCCTGCACGACCTGACGCTCCCGGACGCCGAGGAACCGGCGCGGGACGCGGTGTTCATCGGGCCGCTGGCGCGTCGGCTCGGCCTCCGCCCGGCGACGTTGCGCAAGTGGGAGAACGCCGGGCTGGTCGTCCCCGGACGCGATCCCCGGACCGGCTACCGCGTCTACGACGCGTCCGCCGTCCGGGACGTGCTGATGGCCCACCAGCTCCGGCGCGGCGGCTACGGACTGGAGCAGATAGCGCAGGTCCTGGAGCGGATGCGGACGGCGGGCGGCCCCGAGGCGCTGCGGCCGACCCTGCGGGAATGGCATGAGCGCCTGGCGGCACGCGGCCGGGCGATGCTCGCGGGCGCCGCCGCGCTCGACGCCTACCTGGACGCCTGATCCTCCCGGAAGGTTCTAAGCTTCTGCCGTGACGGAGACAGGGAGCTGACCCGTGGCGGACACGCGGCCCGAACCCGGGACGGACACCGGCGCCCTGATCCCGCGCGAGACCGAGCTGGACGTCCCGTCGGCGCCCGGACGAGCCGCCCTGCGCGGCACCCCGCCCGCCCGCGCGGCCGGGGAACTGGCCAGCCTGATGCGGGCCGCCGGGCTGGACGAGTCCGCGCTGCGCGCCACCGGCGTGTGGCTGGTCTCGGGACGGCGCTCGTCCGCGCACACCCAGGCCGCCTACCTGCGGGACATCGGCTGGTGGGTGTGGTGGTGCACGGTCCGCGCGGCCAGGGCGCAGGCGCCCGTCCCCCGGGACGCCGACCTGTACGTCGCCGATCTGGTCGCGTCCGGACTGGCCCGCGCCACGGTGAACCGCCGGGTGGCGGCCGTGTCGTCGTGGTACCGGTACCTCGTGCGCGAGGGATGCGTGGCGGCCAACCCGTTCGAGGGGGCGGAGCGTCCGCGTATGGACACCCGGCACTCGCGCACGCGCGGTCTCTCCAAGCGGCAGGTCGCCGAAGTGCTCGGGCACGCCGCCGAGCACGAGTCGGCGCGCACCTACGCCCTGCTCTGGCTGATGTTCGCCACCGCCGGACGCATCGGGTCGCTGCTGTCCGCGCGGATCGAGGACCTGGGCCACGACAGCGGGCACCGCGTGCTGGACGTGGTGGTCAAGGGCGGGCAGAGCAAGCGGTTCGCGCTGCCGCCGCCCGCGGTCGCCGCGCTCGACCGCTACCTCGCCGAGCGCGGACGTCCCGCGTCCGGGCCCCTCTTCGTCACCCGCACGGGACGTCCGCTCGTCCAGTCCTACGTGTGGAAGCTGGTCAACCGGATCGCGGGGGAGTGCGGCGTGGACTTCGTCATCAGCCCGCACTCCTTCCGCCACTCGGCGATCACGATCGCGCTGGGCGAGGGACGTCCGCTGCACGTCGTGCAGGACTTCGCCGGGCACGCCGACCCGCGCACGACCCGCCGCTACGACCGCGACCGCGACGCCCTGGACCGCTCCCCGGCGTACCAGCTGGCCGCTCTCGTCGCCCCCTCGACGCGTGCGTCGGACGGCTGACCGGCGGGCGAAGGCCGACCGGCGGGAAGAGGGACTACTCGCCGCGTGCCGGGCCGCGGCCGTGCTCGCGCAGGCGGCGGGCGAGGTCGTCGCGTTCCCGGGTGAGATCGGCGACCTGCTGCTGGAGCTCGATGATGCGGCGGATCGCGGGCAGGGTCATGCCCTCGTCCATCATCGTGACGACCTCCTGGATGCGGCCGATCTCGTTGCGGCTGTAGCGGCGCTGGCCGCCCGCCGAACGCTGCGGGGAGACCACCTGCTGGGCGTCGATGCGCCGCAGGAACGCCTGCTGCACCTGCAGCATGTCGGCGACCTGCCCCACCGTGAACAGGGCGGCGTGCTCGTCGTCCATGGGCAGAATCACCGATCGCTCCTTCTCCTGTCGGCTCCGCCGCCGGCACGGGCGGCGGCGGAGCCCGTCTCACCGCCGTCGGCGGCTGTCAGCGCTTGATCGCCTTGGGGCCGTCGCCGGTCTGCTGGATGGTGACCTTGCGCGGCTTGGCCTTCTCCAGCACCGGGATGCGGACCGCCAGGACGCCGTTGTTGTAGGCCGCCTCGACCGCCTCGGCGTCCAGGTGCTCCGAGAGGTAGACGCGGCGGCTGAAGGAGCCCATCGGGCGCTCGCGGACGAAGACCCGCTCGTCCTCGCCGAACTCCTCCTCGCGGCGCGCGGTCACCGACAGGACGCCGCGGTCGACGGTCACCTCGATCGACTCGGGGTCGACGCCGGGCAGGTCGAACCGCAGCACGACGTCGTCGGCGCGGCGGATCCCGTCCATCGGCATGCCCGCCCCGTTGCCGAGCGCGCCCTGGCCGACCGCCTGCCGGACGGCGCGGTCGAACTGGCGCTCGAACTCCTGCACGAACGGGTCGATCGACGTCAGCAGCATCGTGTGTCACCTCCGAAGATCCCCGGGCCCGGCCCGGATCGCCTGAACCTGCAGAGAACCTGCAACTCCATTTATAGATTTGATCGATGCCAATTGTCAAGGATGCTGACCGTCGAATGACAGGTCCTGGCGGCCGGGGACCCGTTGGACGGCACAGGGGACGGACGAAGCGTGTTCCGCCGTGGCGTGCGGAGAGAGATCAGGCGGTGGTTCGCGAGCGGGCCTCGCCCGCCCAGTGGGGAGCGTTCCACCGCTCGGCGACGGCCGCGGCCTCAGCGAAGTGGGCGGCGGCCTCGCGGTGGCGGCCGAGGAGGACGGCCAGCTCGCCGAGCGTGTGGGCGACCGGGCGCAGCGCGACGGCGAGGCTCGCGGCGCCCGCCGGAGGGCCGTCGCGGTGCGGGAGCAGGGCGGCGTAGACCTCCTCGGCGGCCTCGCGGTCGTCCAGGGCGACCGCGGCCATCGCGCGCAGCGTCGTGAGGAAGGTGAAGAAGAAGTCGGGCCGGATCGGGCCGGACGACGCACGCACCTCCCGGGCCTCGGCGTCCAGGCCGTTGGCGTGGAGGGCGAGCGCGAGCAGGTCGCAGGTCATGGGGCCGAGTTCGGCGTGCAGGGCGCGGACCTCGTCCAGGTGCGCGCCGAGCGTGCCGTCGTTCAGCCGGATCGTCATCCGGGCGAGCGCCAGGAAGCCCGTGGCGTGCACCGATCCGGCGCGCCGCATGCCCTCGTCGGCCTTGAGGTAGAGGCGTTCGGCGTCGGCGAGGCGGCCTTCGATGAGCGCCAGGGTCGCCAGCGTGATCTCGGCGACGGCGGTCGCCTCGGGCATCCGGTAGGCGCGGGCGAGATCGAGGGCGTCGGTGATCATCCGCCGCATGGTCGCCGGGTCGTTGGCCCCTGCGGCGAGCGCGGCATGGCTGAGCAGCCCGCTGACGCGGTAGACCGGCAGGTCGTGCTCGACACCGATCCGCACGAGTTCACGGCAGAGCGCGGGGTCGCCGCGGACGTCCACCAGGATCTCCAGCGCCGCGGCCCGGAGCCGGGGATCGGCGGCGAGGCCGAGGGCCTCCCGCGCCGCCTCCAGGACGGTCGGGTCGTCCTCGCCGACCAGCTCGGTCGCGTACGCCGTCAGGAGCCGGGACCGCACCGGAGGGGGAAGTTCGCGCTTCAGCAGGCGGCCGAGGCGGTCCACGACGGGCCGGTCCACCGTGCCGTACGTCCGGGCCTGCCAGGGGGTCGGCTCCGTCCACGCGGTGAAGGCCGCGATCATCAGGTCGTCGCGGCCCAGGGACTCGGCGTACTCCACGGCCTCACGGCGCGTCTCGCGGGCGGCCGCGACCGCTCCCGCGCGGATCTGCGCGCGCAGCAGCCTGCCGAGCAGGTCGACGCGCTCGTCCGGCCCGGTCGAGTTGGCGACGGCGTCGGCGAGCAGGCAGGCCGCCACGTCGTGGGCATAGCGGGCCTCGGCGAGCTCGGCGGCCTGGACGCAGTAGCGGACGGCCTTCGGCGAGCCCGCCCGCGCGTAGTGGTGGGCGAGCGCCGCGATGTCGCCGGTGCCTTCCAGCGCGCTGGCGATCCGGGCGTGCATCCGGGCCGCGCGCAGGCGGCTGAGGTCGGCGACGAGCGTGTCCCGGACGAGCGCGTGCACGAAGCGGACGACGCCCGGGCCGGGCTCGTCGAGGAGTCCGGAGATGACTCCCGCGTCCAGCGCGTCCAGCACGCCGTCCTCGTCGGTGTCGGCGGCCTTGACGAGGACGTCCACCGAGCTCTCCCGGCCCGCGACGGCCGCGAGCCGCAGGACGGACACGCCGCCCTCGGGCAGCCGCGCGAGCCGGCGGCGCAGGACGTCCCGGACGCCCTCGGGGACCTCCGAGAGAGCGACCAGCGCCCCCTCGCCGTTCAGCAGCCGCGCGCTCTCGCGCACGTAGAACGGGTTGCCGCCGGTGCGCTCGGCGATCCCGGCGATGGTCTCCTCGTCGGCCTCGCACTCCGTCCGGACGAGCTCCGCGACGGCCTCGGTGTCCAACCCTGGCAGGGCCAGGCGGAGGGGCCTGGCGCGCGCGAGGGCGGCGAGCGTTTCGGTGAGGCGCGCGCTCTCGTCCGCGCGGTACGCGGCGACGACCAGGATCGGGGCCCGCAGGCCGAGGCAGCCGCCGAGCAGTTCCAGGGTGGCGGCGTCCGCCCAGTGCAGGTCGTCCAGCACGACGGCGACCGGCCGCTCCGCGGCGACCGCCGCGAGCCACTTCCACACGGCCCGGCGCAGCCGGAACCGTCCCGCGGTGGCGTCGGCGTCCGCCGGTCCGGTATCGGTGAGCAGCGGCGCGAGGTCGGCGGCGAAGCGGCCCGGGGACCTGGCCGCCGCGACGGCCCGCAGCGCCTCGGCCCAGGCCCAGGCGGGCGGCGCGCTGTCGATCTCGGGGCAGCGGCCGGCGGCGACCAGCCATCCGTCCCGGTCGAGCCGCGCGGCCAGGTGGTCCAGGAGCGTCGACTTGCCGAGCCCGGCCTCGCCGGTGACCAGGGCGATGCGGGTTCCGTCGGCGGCGGCCTCGTCGGCGGCCGTGACCAGCGCCGACAGCTGCGCCTTCCGCCCGACGAACGGCGCCCTGACGGTCGGGGACGACCGCGCCGGTGTTGACGGCGCGCTCGCCGGTGGCGGTGGCGGCGGCGGGGGGACGGACTCGCGCAGGAGCTCGGTGCGCTGGGCGAGGATCGCCTCCTCCAGCGCCGTCAGGTCCGGGCCGGGGTCGAGACCGAGCTCGTCGGCGAGGACGGAGCGGGCGCGCCGGAGCGTCGCCAGCGCGTCGGCCTGCCGGCCGCTGCTCCACAGCGCCAGCGCGTGCAGCCGCCAGCCCTCCTCGCGCAGCGGCTCGTCGCGGGTGAGCCGTTCGGCCTCGGCGACCACCGCGGCGGGGTCGCCGGCGCGCAGACCCGCCGCGACGTGCAGCTCCGCGGCGACCAGGCGCGACTCGTTCAACCGGGCCGTCTCGGCGGCGGCCCACGGCTCGTCCGCGACCTCGGCGAACGCGGGCCCCCGCCACAGCCCCAACGCCTCGGCGAGCCGGGCCCGCGCGGCGCGCGGATCGGTGACCGCGCGGGCCCGGTCGAGCAGTTCCTCGAACCGCCACGCGTCCACCGACTCCGGC
>NZ_QURH01001043.1 GCF_003428695.1 Actinomadura logoneensis | reverse complement strand
GCCTGTCGGTCTCTTCAAGGGGACCGACAGGCCGCTGCCCGTGGCATCCATGGACTGCTAGTCCCGGACGCCGTAGTACGTCAGATACTCGATGATCGCGAGAACGTGAAGAAGCGGAGGGCGTTCACCTTGCCCGGCCCAAGAGCGGTTTGCCTGCGAAGTCGGACGCCGGTTTGCCGTTGTTGTCCGTCTTCTGGAGGTCTCTGGAGGGCGCGCACGTGACGCTGACGCCGAACGTGTGGCCGACGCTCCTCGCACGGGCGCGTGCGGTGCTCATGCCGCGGCCGAACGAGCAGTCGAAGTCGCCGACGAGGCTCACGGTGGTGAACCCGAGGGAGAAGTCCTCGCTGAAGGCTTTCCCAGAGAACGAGCAGGAGCCGGAGGCGGTCTGGGTGACGGCCGCGGTGGCCTCGGCGAAGAAGCCGCCCCGGGCCGTCCGGACATAGTGTTGACCAGGTCGCGGTGCGAGAACCCCTGGCGGTGGCGCTACCGCCGGTGCCGCGGCCGGGTCCGGAGTCAGGAGCGTCGCCGCCTATGCTCCCTCGCAGGTCAACGATCCGGCATCCTGACGACTGCGCACTCGCGGAATGTGCACCGTCCGCCGGCCGCTCCGGCGCTGTGTGGACGCCTAGATGAAATCCTCATGGTGTGACTCGTGCCGCCCATGGTGCTGGAACGGCACTGGAGTCGAGACCACGCCGACTTTCTCGCCTGAAAGTTCGGTCCGGTAAAGCGATCGCGTGCAGGCGTCGCAGATCGTCGTCGCGCCGAAAATCATTGAGGGACGACTGATTTCCGTGCCTGCTTCCTCAAGGGCGGAATGTCCCGCTAGCGCGGCGGTGGCGGGAGGGTGGACGTGCTCGGGGTGGTCTCCGGCCAGACCAGCAGGACAGGGCACGGGGCGTGGTCGACGATGAACCGGCTCACGGGACCGAGGCTGCGGGGGCCGAGATGAGTGATGTCGCCGTCACGGGCGAGGACGAGCAGGTCGGCGCCTTCGGCGGCGGCCACGACCTCCCGTTCGACACGGCCCGAGCGTTCACTGCGGGCGCACGGGCGGCCCAGCCGCCCGGCCGCCTCGGCCAGGAGCCGTTCGCCCGCCGCGACGGCCATGCCCTCCACCCGCGTCCCGGGGTCCCGGTCGGGGCGGGCGCGGCCCAGCAGTCCGGCGTAGGCGCCGTGAGCGGCCCCCGGCATCTCGTCGCCGGTGACGTGCAGCAGCACCACGTCGTCGCCCTCGGACGCATGGGCGCGCGCGGCATCGACGCAGGCGGGCCAGGTCCCCTCCACGATCCAGACGATCACGGCCACGTGCTCAGCCTCCGATCACTTGGAGTGACACCCACAATGCCATCACCGAGAGCGGCAACGCGGTGGACACGGCGAACAGGCCGAGCCGGGTGAACTCGCCGAGGTCCACGGCGGTGTCGTGCTCGCGCACGACCCGCCGCCACAGGAGGGTGGCCAGGGAGCCCGCGTAGGTGAGGTTCGGGCCGATGTTCACGCCGAGGAGCACGGCGAGGACGGCTCCCGGTCCGATGGGGGCGGTCAGTGGCAACAGCACCAGCACGGCGGGCAGGTTGTTGATGACGTTCGCCAGCACGGCCGCCAGGACCGCGACGGCGAGGAGCGCCCCCAGGCCGGTCCCGGCGGGGACCAGACGGCCCAGCGCGTCCGCGAGGCCGTTGTCGACGACCGCGCGGACCACGATGCCCAGGGCCAGCACGAACGCGCAGAACGGCAGGGCCGCCGCCCGGACGATCGCCGGTGCGGTGGTCCGGCGCCGGGCCAGGGCGCGTGCCGCGAGGATGGCCGCCCCCGCGGCGGCGGCCCATGCGGGGTCGACGCCGAGCACCGAGGTCAGCACGAGACCCGCCAGGGTGCCCACCACCGTGAGCAGAGCGAACATCGGAAGTTCGGGCGACACGGACGTGGCCGGGGCTCCGGCGCCCGCGTCCAGGTCGGTGGCGAAGAACCGCCGGATCACCGCGTACTCGGCAGCGATGGCCACCAGCCAGGGCAGCGCCATCAGCGCGGCGAAGCGAGTGAAGGAAAGGCCGCTCGCGGCGAACGCCAGCAGGTTCGTGAGGTTGGACACCGGCAGCAGCAACGACGCGGTGTTCGACAGGTGGGTGCAGGCGTAGACATGCGGCTTGGCGCGAGCGCCCAGCCGGGCGGCGGTGGCGAACACCACCGGCGTCAGGAGCACCACCGTGGCGTCCAGGCTGAGCACTGCGGTGACCGACGATGCCGTAACGAAGACGAGGACGAGCAGACGCCGGGGGCTCCCGGCCGCCCGGCGTGCCATCCAGCCGCCGCAGGCGTGGAAGAGCCCCTCGTCGTCGCACAGCTGGGCCAGGACGAGGATGGCCGCGAGGAAGCCGATGACCGGCCCCAGCCGGGCGGCCTCGGCGACCGCGTGGTCGAGCGGGATCGCTCCCGCGGCGATGACCGCCCCGGCGGCGGGGACTGCCACGACCGCCTCGGGCAGGCCCCAAGGCCGGATCACGGCGCAGCCCAGCACCATCAGGAGCAGGACGATGGACAGAGCTTCTGCGGATGCGGCGTTCAGCGGCGGACCCTTTCCGGACGAACGCCCTGGCACGAGGGCGTTCGTCCAGCCTCGCGCATCCTGCCCGACCAGGGCCGTAGCCACGCCCGCCCGTCGGAATCCCGCCGTCACCGCCGCTCGGCGCTCAGGCCGACCCCTCTCACGGGGGCGCGGCACCGACTTCGTGGCACAGCGGATCGCGGGCGGTGCGCTCTCGACGCCTCCGACACCCCCCACCGCCCTTCTCGTCCCACCTGACAGAGCATCGAATGCTCACGACAGCGGACTTGCGCGTCTCTACATCGAGCCCCCCTTGCGCATACGCCAACCGGCTGCGTGGGCCGCTGGGAGGCTGACATCCCTGCCGTGTCCGGCCTGCGTCGTGTCTGGCCTGCGTCGTGTCTGGCCTGCGTCGTGTCCGGCCTGCGCCGGCCCGGCGAGGACGACCGCCGCTCCGCCCGTGCCGACCCGTCCGACCACCTCGAACCCCCGGTGGCTCAGGGCCGTGCACGCCCTCGCGGACGGGCGGTCGCCGAAGTGCCGACGCTGCTGGCCAGCCCCTCCGGCCGCAGACGCGGCCCCGCGCACTCCCGCGCAGCTCGGTTCGGAGCATTGCCTGCGTGGCATGACCTTGCAGCGACAGCGACAGCGACCAGCCGACAGCGACCAGTGACAGCAACAGGAACAGCGACGGCGACAGTGCCGTGCCCCGGCACGTGCCTCGGAGCCTCAGTCCCTGTCCTGAGCGCACGGTTGTCACTTGGAGGAACGTGAGCGCACCGGATGTCGGATCGGTGACGCGTCAGCCGGTTCAAGAGGGATGGAAGCCCGGTGTGGGATCGGGATCGCAACCGAGGAGTTCGTGGAGAATCGGGGGAAGCTCGTCCCACAGCCACTCGTTCACGCTTCCCGGATAGCCCTCCGGGGCCCTGACCTCCAGCAGGTGGTTGCTGATCGGAATCAGCCGGACCGGGATGGGCCCGTCGTTCCACATCGGCTCGTCCGTGCCCCAGTACTCGGCGAAGTCGCCGGCCGCGACCAGCGCCTCGGCAGGCAGGACGCGCGTCCCGTGGCTGATACCGAGCGGCAGTAAACGTCGGCTCAGGCTGCGCAGGACGTTGGTCGCGGACAGGTCGTGGGCGCAGGAGACATCGGAGATGCGGAGTTCGGGGAGCCCAAGACGCTGCATACCGCGCGTGGACAACTGCAGACAGGAGCAGAAGCCGACCGAGCCGTCGGAGACAGGGCAGGGCACGGCGGGCCGCCCCGCGGTCGGCGTGGTGATCCAGTCGTCGGCGAGGACGAAGCGGCCTCCGTCGTCCGGCCTGGTCGTCGGCAGGACGATGCCGAGATCGTGATCCGCGAGGATGCCGTCGGTGACCTCCCGGACGGCATGCGCGACGGCGCGGGCGACACGTGCGCCGAAGGGCCGGTCCCGCGCGGACAGCACGGCGGTGACCCCGATGTGCCAGTCCGCGGAGCGGAGGTAGGCGAGGTCCCCGTCATGCTCGTCCGCGTCGTCCGGGGAGATGGTGTCGGTCAGGTCCCAGGGAGAGCTGGACGCCGAATAGGGCGAGACGGCCAACTCGGGACCGCCGAAGCGCTGCATCGCCTGAGGCGCGAACGGAGCGGAGACGTGTTCGAAGATCGCAGCAGGCAGGTCGTCGGGACACTGCTCGGCGGCGACCACGAACGTCCAGGTCGTCCGGTCGGGAACGGTGAGACGGAACGTCTCGGTCATGAGGGTCTCCTTGTGCCGTGGTTCATGTACACGAACCAGGCTGGAGCGCCTCGACCTCTGGAACTAACCGAACCTCATTCTGGGGATAACCCGCTCGCCGGCCCTGCAAGTGTCGAGGGCCACCCCGTCAGGGGACGACCCTCATGTCGTCGTTCAGTCCAGCAGTTCTTCGACCGACGACACCATGATCGTCAGTCGAGCCAGGCTTCGGGGAGGTTCTTGGCCTGGCATCCGAGGATGCGGCTCTCGGCGGCGTCGGAGATCGTCAGGCCTCGGGATCGCGGCACGCGCTGGCCGCTGACCCGGCTGTCACCCGTAGATGGGCAAAGTCCCGAAGTCAGGGGACGCTGATCGTGCGCGCTGCCCGGCATCGGTGTGCCATCGCTCGCCCTGATCCAAAGGTTCGGAGTCGGCAGGCCCCCAGCAGGAGCACCCTCCACATGACTCAGGGTCGGACCCCGGAAGTGAATCCGGTGTCCGACCCTGTGAGCCGAGTTCGAGCGCTTGAGCTTCGCTCGTGCGCGCGTCAGCGGGCGTTGATGTCCACGTAGTGGCGCTCGCCCTCGCCCACGTACACCTGACGCGGACGGCCGATCTTCGTCGCCGGGTCGTTCATCATCTCGCGCCACTGGGCGATCCAGCCCGGAAGGCGGCCGAGCGCGAACAGCACGGTGAAGGCGTTGGTCGGGAAACCGATCGCCTTGTAGATGACGCCGGTGTAGAAGTCGACGTTCGGGTAAAGCTTGCGCTCCACGAAGTAGTCGTCGTGCAGGGCGACCTCTTCCAGGCGCATGGCGAGGTCGAGCAGCGGGTCGGAGACGCCCAGCGCGTCCAGGACCTTCGTCGTCGCCTTCTTCACGACGGCCGCGCGCGGATCGTAGTTGCGGTAGACGCGGTGGCCGAAGCCCATGAGCTTGACCCCGGGCTCCTTGTTCTTGACCCGCCGGACGAAGCTCTCGACGTCGTCGCCGTTCTTGTGGATGTTCTCCAGCATCTCCAGGACGGCCTGGTTGGCGCCGCCGTGCAGCGGGCCGAACAGCGCGTCCACGCCGGCCGACACCGACGAGAACAGGTTGGCCTGGCTGGAGCCGACCAGCCGCACCGTCGAGGTCGAGCAGTTCTGCTCGTGGTCGGCGTGCAGGACGAACAGCATGTCCAGGACGCGGACGATCTCGGGGTCGACCTCGTAGTTCTCGGTGGGCAGCCCGAAGGTCATGCGGAGGAAGTTCTCCACGTAGCCCAGGGAGTTGTCCGGGTAGAGCAGCGGCTGGCCGATGGACGTCTTGTACGCGTACGCGGCGATGGTCGGCAGCTTCGCGATGAGCCGGACGCTGGAGAGGTCGACCTGCTCGGCGTCGAACGGGTCGAGGCTGTCCTGGTAGAAGGTCGACAGCGCGCTCACGGCCGACGACAGCACCGCCATCGGGTGCGCGCGGCGCGGGAACGCCGAGAAGAACGCGCGGAACTTCTCGTCCAGCAGCGTGTGGCGCTTGATCCGCTCGGTGAACGCCTGGAGCTTGTCCGCGGTCGGCAGCTCACCATAGATCAGCAGGTACGCGACCTCCAGGAAGGAGGACTTCTCCGCGAGCTCCTCGATGGGATACCCGCGGTAGCGGAGGATCCCGGCGTCGCCGTCGATGTAGGTGATCGCGGACGTCGTGGAGGCGGTGTTGGTGAACCCGGTGTCCAGGGTGACGTGACCGGTCTCCTTCAGCAGGGGCCCGATCCGCAGCCCTGAGGGGCCCTCGGTCGCCTCGGTCACCTCGAGGGGCAGGCGCCCACCCGCGTGGTTGAGCTCGAATTCCGACATACTCGCTCGCTCCCAACTGCCGCCTACACCTGCGTAGACGTTCCGCCCTTCATGGTAGTCACGTGATCATGATGGTCGATTCCGGACCCAGGGTGTTGACGGACGGCCGATAAGGTGTTGCGCTGAGTGATATGCCTCGCATTGAAGCGACCGAACTCGTCGAGCGTGCCCGGGGCCGCATTGCGTCCCTGAATGGCGTGAATCGGTTCCTGGACCTCCTGGAGCAGGGGGCGATCCCACGGGACCGTCTGCCCTGGCTGGCCGGGGAGGAGCTCCGCATCGTGGACAGCGACAGACGGAGCTTCGCCCTCCTGGCGTCCCGGTACCCCGACACGCCGTCCGGACAGTTCTTCCTTTCCCTCGCACAGGGCGAGAACCAGGCGTTGTCGTTGCTTCCGCATTACGCGTCCGCAGTCGGCTGGAGTGAGAAGGATCTCATTCACTATGAGCCGCGTCCGCGTGCTCAGGCTTATCCGGCCTATCTGGCGCAACGAGCGGCATTCGGGACGCGTAGTGAAGTCGCTCTGGCCATGCTGGCCAACCTGGAGGAGTGGGGGAACTACTGCGCCAGGACGGCCGCGGCCCTCCGGTCGCGCTACGGGCTCTCCGAGGAGGCCGTCGGCTTCTTCTCCTACTTCGCCGAGACACCGCCGGGGTTCGTCGAGGAGGCGACTGCCGTCGTCGCCGCGGGTCTGGAGGCGGGGGAGGACCCCGCGAGCGCCGTGCGCGCCGCCGACTTCCTACACGCCTACGAAGCCGACTTCTGGGCGGCGCTGGCCGAGGGACTCTCGTAGGGCGCGCGAGTTATCCACAGAACGGGGTTCGGATCGCTGTCGGGTGACCGTCGGCGGACTCTGGAGGGGCGTCACCGTCCACATAAGCCCGAAGGAGTCCCCATGGCACCCGCAGACAACACTGCCCGAGCCGGCCTCTCCAGCCGCCTGCTCGCCACCCGGCTGGGCCTCACCGCCTGGCAGCTCCGGCTGGCCTGGGAGCACGGCCTCATGCCGGAACCCGACCTGCCCGAAGGCCGCTGGAGCACCGACGCCGCCGATCGCTGCGCCGAACGCGTGGAAGCGGTCAAGACCGCGTTCGGCGAGGACGCGCCCCTCGGCGCCGAACGCGCCGCCGCACGCCTCGCCGCCCGCGTGAAGCTGGACGTCGAACGGGCCGACGTGGAGGTCCTGGTCGCACAGGACGCCCTGGAAGTCGTCGGCAGGTACCGCGGTCATCCCCTCTATCTGATGCGCGACCTCGACGCCCTGGCTCCTGCCGTGGTCGCCAAGGTCGTCCGGGCCCGTAAAGGCATCCTGGGGGATTCCGTCGATCCCGGGGGCGCCGCCCGCATACTCCAGTGGCCGCGCGGCACCTTCGAACGCGTCGTTGCGGAGCGCGGCCTCACTCCGGATCGCCTCGGTCGCTACGCCCTCGCCGACGTCCAGGCGCTGGCGGATGACAGAGCCTTGAAGGCCCGGGTCACGAAGGAGCACCGGCACGCCGTTCTCCTGAAGGCCGAGCGAGAAGAGGCACGCCAGCAGGCGAACCTCCGCGAGTGGATCAGGGCTTGCAACGCCTTCCTCGACCGCGAAACCAGCGCGCCTCCGCCGTTCCCAGCCCTACGCCGTGCCATGCAAGCCCTCATCGCGGCCCGATCCATAACCACCGCCCAAGATCCGTAATCTCGGCTCGCCCATGCCCCCGCTCACGTCCCTTTGCTCAAGGCCTGCCGCCGCTTCCCACAACGCCCGGCTGCGGCGCCCTGCCCCCGGCGACGCCCGTTCCCGCCGGTGCGTCCAGGGGACTGAGCTCGCGCGCCTGAGCCCGACGAGGCCGGGGTCGGAGTCGGCTCTGGCGCTGGGGCCGTGACCGGGCAATCGACCAGGCCGGGAACCAGGCCCAAGACAGGGACCGGGACCATCGTCGGATCCAGCCCAGAGCCGGGACCATGCCCAAGAGCCAAGAGCCAAGAGCCAAGAGCCAAGAGCCAAGAGCCAAGGAGCCAAGGAGCCAAGAGCCAAGAGCCAAGAGCCAAGAGCCAAGGAGCCAAGGAGCCAAGAGCCAAGAGCCAAGAGCCAAGGAGCCGAGTGCCGGGAGCCGAAAGCCGAAAGTCAACAGCCAAGTGCCGAGAACCGACAGCCAAGTGCCGAGAGTCGGGAGCCGACTGTGGGGACGGAGAGCCGAAAGCCGAGCGCGGAGCCAGGGGCCAGCGGAGCCAGGGGCCGGAGGCCAGAGGCCAAGCGGGATGAGCCAGGGCCCTGGCTAAGGATCATGCGCCACGGGCCAACGGGCATGAGCAAGCGGCAGGTGCCGAGGGCCCCAAGTGCCCAAGCTCCAGTGCCCAAGCTCCAGTGCCCAAGCTCCAGTGCCCAAGCTCCAGTGCCCAAGCCCGAGTGTCCAGGCCCGGGTGCGGAGGGCAGGTGCCGGCGGTCAGAAGGGATGCGGCTGTGATCAGGGGCCGGGGCGGGCTTGGTGGTACCGGGGGCAGGCGGAGGAGCTTCGTGTGGGGAGGGAGTGCGTATCGGTATTGGGGTGGGCTCGCGGATAACCACGTGATGGGGTGGGGATGCTACTTCTTAGGTTGTTTGTCCGTGCGCGACACGCCGTGAGCCAAGGAATCGACCGCCTGTGGCCGAGAAGATGGCGAATCGTGCGGAGTGGCGGCCAGTTTGCGGGGAATGTGTACGTTGGGGTAGATCATCAGTGCTGTGAACTGCGGGGACGTTCCCGTCGTGCAGCGCGGTAGTCATCCAGGAGGTACTCGTGACCCGCACTCTGTCGAGGGGCACCCGCGTGACCGGTGCCGAGCGCACCAAGCTGGCCGCCGAGCTGGCGCCCCGGTACGCCGCCGGAGAGAGCATTCGTGACCTGGCAGCCGAGACCGGACGGTCCTACGGCTTCATCTATAACGTGCTCAAGGAGGCCGGTGTCCCGCTGCGGGGGCGTGGAGGCAACACTCGGCGTAAGAAGAGCAGCGGCTGAGTCGGCTCGCGTCGCCCCTGCGGGCGGCGCCATCGTTCGCGTGCGTCCTGCCGATGGAGCCAGGCGCGCGGCTTTGTCCGCTGGTGGGAACCGCACGCCGCAGCCGAAGCGGGTTGCCTTGGGGACTTGCCTGGCTGCAGGGCGAGGCGTGTCTCGGTCGAGCGCGGCCGCGGCTACGTCTCGGCCGCCCAGAACAAATGGCCGGACCAGGAGATCGGCCCCCTTGGCGGGGCGGCGGATGTCGCTCGACGGTCAGCGGGGGGAGATCTGGTCGTTGGAGTGGAGTGCGGCCAGGTCGGCGGCGGCGCGGCCGGCCACCCAGCCCTCATAGTTCGAGACGCGGCGGGCTCGGCTTCGGGTGAGAGCGGGGAAGAGATCGTTGACCGCTCGGTCCACGGCCTGGTCACGGGCGGAGAGGACGGGAAGAAGATCCTGCTGCGAGCTGCCGGCCTCTTGGGTCGCCCGTTCCCTCGCCGTGTGGAGGCGTTCGCCGATCCGGGCGGCGTAGGCGTTGAGGAAGGCGTGCCGGAACGAGCGGGTTCGCGACCTGCCGAGGCCGTCCTGCTGAGACCCCGTCCGCACCATCGCCGACGTGGCCTGGACCAGCAGAGACGTGAAGAGCATCTCCGTCGCCGCGAGGTCGGCCGGAAAGCCCAGCACCGTGGAGAGACCCAGTTCCCGATGCCACACGGCGCGGCACCGGTTCGCCTCCGCGACCACGGTCAGAAGGACGGCCTTGGGGGACTCGTAAGGGGCGTCCACCGGGATGCGGCAGCCGTCCGGACCGGACGCATCGCCCTCGGACGCGGAGAGCAGAGCATGATCGATGCTGTGCTTGGTCATGAGTTCCTGGGCGCGGGCGCTCAGGGCTTCGGCCTCTTCGGGGAACTCCGTGGATTCGGCCTTGGCCAGCAGTGCACGGACTTTGCCCAACATCCGTTGGTCGGCCGCAGGGGCATCGGGGGCAGTTGAGCGTCCGACGGCGGCCCCCGGCAAAGGGCCGATGAACGCCAAGCGCGGCAGTGCGGAGAGAAGACCCAGGAGCTCCAGCGCGGTCGCCACCGAGGTCGAGGTGGTGACGGTCTGCCGGGCGCGCCAGATGCGCAAACGATCGTCGTCGGCGTCCCACCACACCTCGGCGCCGAGGGTCTCGAGCTGGGCGCGCCAACGGATGTCCACCGTGGCTGCGCCATAGGAGCGCATCTCGTCGGCTATCGCGTCCACCAGTAGGGAACGGTGCCGCCCGCTCAGCTCCCGCCCGGTGTGGCGGGCGAGGTCCGTGGGGAGCCAGCCGCGTTCCCAAGCGGTGCGGACCGCGCCCCGGAGGCGCCGGACGAGCGCCAGATCGACGATCCGCGGGTCATTCGGAAGATCAGAGAGGCGTTCGACGCAGAGATGCCAGGCGGAGGAGTCGTCCAGCGCGAGGGCTTCCAAGGCAAGATCGATCAGCCGTTCGGCGGCCTCGCGGCCCACCCCGTTCCGCCCGCCGCCCTCGTCCTGCCCGCCGGCCCCGTTCTGCCCGCCGGCCCTGTCCTGCCCGTTCTGCCCGCCGACCCTGTTCTGTCCGCCGGGCCCGTTCTGGCGGCTCGAGCCGCGTCCCCACGAGTGCTTCGCCTGCCCCCATCGCCGAGAATCCGGCACCCCGCGCTCCTCCCTGATCGCTGTCCCGCATCCTGTCACGAACGGTTCTGAGATCGTTCCAAGTGGATCTGACATCGGGCCGGGGAGGGCGCGGGCCACGGCGAAAGCGAGTGGCCGCCCGTCCCTCAGGGAGAGGACGGGCGGCCGCGTGCCTGCGAAGAAGGGCTGCTTAGGACGGTGAGTGGCCGTCTCGGCGGAGTTCCTCGACGACGACGCTCTGGTACTCGCGGGTCGTGTCCGGGACGTAGGTGAGCCGGGCGAGGGCCCGTCCCACCGCGTCACGGATCTCGAAGCGGTAGTGGTCGTGCGGGCGGCCGACGTGTGCGACCGCCTGGTCGTGGCGCAGTCGGCACATCGTGTCGACCTTCTCGAGCGCGATCTCGAGACTTCCGGCTTCGGTGATGCGCCGAGGCGGTTCGCCTGTCTCCCAGATCTCGAACATGGTCGCGTCCTGTCGGCGGTGCGGGGTCGGTCGAGCCGGGGCAGGCGGCGCGGAGAGGGCTGGGTGGGAGTCCGCGTCGGCCACGGCCGTGGAGCCGTGAGGCGCGGACCAGGATGTTAGGGGCATGTCTGAACTCGCCAGGAGTCATGGGACGGTGCGCGGGGTTGACCCAGACAGCTTGCGACGAATTCGTGGATCTTTCAATCAGTCCAGGTCTCGGCTTGATCACTATTGGACGCGCTTCGCGCGCGGGCGGTGACGCCTCGTCGAGAACGCGCTGGCGCCCGCCCGCCGCATGTGAAGGTGCGACCAGCGCGTCCTCTCCTGCCCGGGGTGTGTAACTCAGCTCACTCTGCCTGTCAGCGTCCACATCGGGGTGGCGACGGCCACGCGTTTATCCTCATCGCCGCTCGTCCCTTATATAAGAGGACGGCCGGCTCGCCCGGCGGAGGCGGAAGCGGGAGCGGAAGCAGGTTCCCGAGATCAGGCAGCGTCCGCCAGTTCGACGTTGTGGTCGGTGGCGTCCGGTTCGGCGAAGCGCAGCAAAGACTCGCCTTCCGCGGTCAGCGCCGTGACGGCCTCGCGGGGGAGTGGTTCGAACGGACGGAGGCGCAGCGTCGCGACTTTACGCTTGCGCTCCACTTCCCAGAGGCCCGCGGCGAACCCGTCCCAGAGGAACACTGCCCGGACGCGCAGGTTCTTGGTGGTGAGCAGCGGACGGTGCGCGTCGGCGATCACGCGCCGCCGGTCGGCATGGGCGAGGACGAGGCTGTCGAACTCGGGGAGGAACCGCGCCGGGACGGCGGTGTCCTCGTCCGGGCGCGGCGCGTCGGGAAGATCGAACAGCTCCCTGCCCCGGTCGTCCTGGAAGGTCCGGAGCCGGGGACGCAGCCGTTCCAGCGCCGCCCCGCACGCCGCCGTCCCCGACCAGGTCTGGGCGTCGGCGGCCGTCGCCGGGCCGAACGCCTCCAGGTAGCGCAGCGCGAGGGCCTCGTCGTCGGCGCCCTCGGCGAGAGCGGTGTGGAGCCAGGAGTCGGCGAGGGTGAAGGACGCCGTGCGCGGGAAGCCCCACCGGTCGTCGGTCGGCACCATCGTGAGCGGCAGCCACATCCGGACGGCGTAACCGAGCGCGCGGTCGTAGGCGTCCGGGAAGTCCTCCTGGAGAAGGGCGCGGAGCTCGTTGAAGGTCCGCGGGCCTTCCGTGAGGTGGCGGCGCGCCGCGGCGAGGACCGCCGGACGGTCGAGCCCCGCCGCCTTGTCGCCGAGGGCCTTCAGCGCCCCGTCCAGCATGGGCTGGAGCGTCGTCCGCAGAGCGGCGTAGTCGCCGGCGGAGACCAGGTGCAGAGTCCCGCGCAGGTATGTGGCCCGGACCACGGACCGGTCGTGGACGGCGGCGTGAAGATCCTCGGCCCGGAAGCCCTCGACCCGGGACCAGAGGCCGAGGAAGGGGGGCTTCGGCTCCTGCGCCTGCAGCGCGCCCAGCCGCTGGACCGCCTCGGGGACCGGGACGGTCTCACGGACCAGCAGCATCTGGCGTGCGAGCGTCGCTCTGTTCAGTCGGCGCAGGCTCAGGGTCTCGGGCATGATCGGCCGCCTTTCGCTTGATCGAGCGACCCTAACGCGGACGCGGGCCGCCGTCCCGCGCGCGGACGGCTCCCGGCCGTGATCCCTTCGTTCCGTGGGCCCAGATGCTCAGAACGATCTGCAGGGCCATGAGGACGCCGGTCACGGCGACGGCGTGGCCGGTCCAGGACGAGGCGATCGCCAGCAGTCCGATCACCGGCATTCCCCAGGCGTACGGGGCGTCCGGGCCGTGCGGACGCACGAGCAGCCACCACACGACCAGGAGGTAGCAGAACACCGGGACGGTCAGGGAGAGCCCGGCCGTGAGGGCCGAGATGTGCGCCTCGTGGGTGACGAAGGCGGCGTTCACGGCGATCCCTGCGCCGACGGCGGCCCCGGACGCGTAGATCACGTAATGCCCGTATCCCCACATGATCGACTTGCGGAGGTTCGTGAGCAGGCCGGCCGAGGGCATGGAGAAGTAGACCCACCACATGCCGAACACGGTGATCAGGCCCCCGGCCGCGACCGTGTAGAGGCGGAGGGACGCGTCGCCGGACAGCGCGTCCCGCACTGCGTTGGTGGAGGACAGGACGGTCTCGCCCAGCACGATGATCGTGAGCAGGCCGTACCGCTCGGCGATGTGGTGCGGGTGCCAGGTCGTCCGTCCCGCGGACTCCGCCCACGGCGGCACCAGCAGCTCGGCGACGATGCCGAGCGGGATGAGCCATGGCTGCCAGTCCTCCGGCGCCGCGAACGCGACGACGAGCCAGTAGACGGCGCAGCCGCCCTCGCCGGCGACGAAGCGGAGCATGGTCGTCCGGTGCGCGGGATCACCGCCGGCGGCGCGGAGCCGCTGGGACTCCAGTCCGAGCCGCATGATCGCGTAACCGACCGCCAGGACCTTCAGGTCCCGGTCGTCGAAGGCGCGCGGAACGCCCGCCGACAGCACCAGGGCGCCCGCCATGACGACCATGGTGGCGAGCCGGAAGTAGGTGTCGTCGGTGTCGTAGGCCGAGGCGAACCAGGCGTAGTTCAGCCACGACCAGTTGATCGCCGCGAAGATCACCAGGAAGCCGACCACGCCCCACAGGACGCGGCCCTCGGCGAGCGCGTGCTCCAGGCGCGCCGCGTCCGCGCCGACGGCGACCACGAAGCACAGGTCGAAGAACAGCTCGAGGGAGGACGCCACCCGGTGCCGTTCGGCGGGGTCGCGGGCCTCCATCCGCCGCCGCCACGGGCGGCCGACGATCATGGGGCGCTCGGTCATGAGCGCATCGTAGGGAAGCGGTCACCGGTGATCACCTGCCGCCCCGGCGGCGGAGACGGCGGCCCGCGCCGTTTTGAATTTCTTTACTCGGCCGGTTTCCGCCCGCCGGGCGTACGGCGCGCGCCGCGGGGCGGCGAGGACCCGGGAACCCCGGCCGCGTAAGGGCTGGTGGGGAGTGGGGCGGAGTCCGGGAAGGGGCCTCGGCGGGGTGCTCGAAAGGGGCGGGAACGAGCGGCCGGGACGGAAGTGACGCGAAAAGATCCGTGAATCTGCACGTGCATCAGATCTTGCACCTGCACGCTATTCCTAGCAGGATTGCCGTGGCCCCCCGCACGTGAACTCCCCGGAGATCGCGATGACCGCACACCTCAGCGACAGCGACCGTCAGGCGCTTCGCCTCGCCCACGACCTGCGCGAGCAGCTGGCCCGGAACCTTCCGGACCGCATCGCGCCACCGTCGATCTCCCCCTACGTCGACCCCGCCGGACGGCCGAGCGTGCTCGTCCGGCTGGACGACGAGACCGCCCGCGCGCTGATCGCGATGCTGGGCGAGCGGGGAGCGCCGCCGGTGCCCGAGCCCCGCCGGACGGACGGCTCCCTGCCCGCGCCGCAGCGCCCCGCGCCCGGCCCGCAGCAGCCCTACGGGGAGCCGTACGGCGAGCCCTATGGCGGAGCCGAACCGCCGTACGGAGCGCAGGAGCACCCTTCCGCCTCGCCCTTCGCCGCTCAGACCGGCGGGCACTTCACGACCCAGCCGGGGGCGTCGTTCGCGGGGCAGCCCGCGGCCGCGGCACCGGCGGCCCCGCCCTTCGGCGGGGGCCCGGCCTACGCGGACGGTCCCTCCTACGCGGACGGTCCCTCCTACGCGGACGGTCCCTCCTACGCGGACGGTCCCTCCTACGCCGACGGCCCGGCCGTCCAGGCGCCGTTCCACGGCGGGCCGGGGATGCCGTACCGCGAAGGGGGACCGGCGCCCATGCCCGACCCGTTCGCACCCGCGCCGGCCGTGAACACCGGCGGATACCCCACCTTCCGTTAGAAGGCTGGGGAGGGGGCGTCCCCCTTTCGGAAACCCCCGCCCACACTGTCATCGGGGCCCTGGAAACAACGGCGTGAGCGCCGTCGCCGAGGTGAAGCCCGGGAAGCTGGAAGCTTCCCGGGCTTTCGTGTGTTTGATAGTGGGTTTGCTGGACCCTTGGGAGTCTTGACCGGCCCTAAACCAGGTCGTGGGGCTCCTCCGGAGGTCGGATCGCGGTGTGATCCAGCCGACATCAAGGCGAAAGTAAAACGCTGAAAACCCTGTCCCGCAAGGGATCGGGAAAGAAGATCTACCTTGCGAAAGGTAAAGAAGGCCGGGATTTGGCAGAACCATGGTATTGCCACGTATAGTGGGCCATGGCTTCGGGTCAAGAGCCATTGACCCGGCCTTTCCAGAGCCGTCACGCCCCGTCCGCCAGGCGGGGACCCCGGTACCGGAACGCGGGCGTCCATGCAGCGTCCGTCCAGGTAGAGCCCCTGTGCCCCTGAGCCGGTGCCCTCTTGCACACCTTTCCGATCCGCCGTCGAGCGGTTCGTTGTAGCGGTCCCTCCGCGGGTGTGCGCGCGGAATCTCCCTCCCGTGGTCGCGGGGCAATCAAACGCGGGGTTTCCGTCACCGATGGCTTTCTCCCGAGCGATGTCTCGGGGCCGTTTCCTCACTCCTTCCGGGCCCCCGCCCGGCCGGAAACGGCTGCCCAGTCCGTCGAACAAAGGATTTCCATGCAGAAGCGTGCGCTCAACATCGCCATCACCGCTCTCACCGGCTCCACTCTGGCCGGGTTCCTGGTGGCGGGCGTGGCCATGGCAGGCGACGACACCCCCGAGCGCGGGAAGCTCACCGCGCAGCACTCCGAGGCGGCGCTGAACCTTCCGCGCACCCAGGAGGAGACCGCCATCCAGCAGAAGGCCGCCGCGGGCAAGGCCGCCGAGCCCAAGAAGGCCGCCCAGCCCAAGAAGGCCGCGCAGCCGAAGGCCCTGCTGGCCGGTCGCACCATCGCGTCCTACTTCTGGGACGACGGCTCCGGCGTCAACGGCGACACCGGCGCCCCCGCCAGCGGCAAGCCCATGCAGAAGGGCCTGTTCGCCAGCCCGAGCTGGCCGCTCGGCACCAAGGTCAAGGTGTCCTACAACGGCCGCAGCGTCACCGGCTTCGTCGGCGACCGCGGTCCGGGCGCCCCGTCCAGCAGCGGCGTCATGCTCGACCTGGACACCTACACCTTCCGGTACCTGCTAGACGGCAAGAAGCCCTCCAGCAAGTATGACTCGGGCTCCGGCGAGGGTCACCTCAACGGCGTCAAGTGGGAAGTCCTGTCCTGGGGCACCGGCGCCGGTAGCCGGGGCATGCCGAAGGCCATGTGACACCCGCCCAAAGCCATGTGACACCGGCCGCGAGGCCATGTGACACCGGCCGCGAGGCCATGTGACACCGGCCGCGAGGCCATGTGACACCGGCCGCGAGGCGATCACTGAACGCGCGGAAAGGCGTTCCACCGACACCATGTCGGGGGGACGCCTTTCGGCGTATCCGGGTACCTTCCCGGCCGTCCCCCGCGCGGGTCCTCTCCGGGCGGTGATCACTGACGCGCGGTGGCGGCCTCGTCCCGCCCCGACGCTCGGGGCGCCCTGGCGGCCCTGAGCTTCGCGGCGCGTCCGCACACCGCTCGCAAGCGTGGGCACGGCCGCATGGGCGGGACGGGGACGGCCGGACGTGTGCGAGCATCGCCGAGCGAAGGGAACGGCCGGGCGGATCGTTCCGGAGCGCCGAAAAGGAGCCCGCGAGGTCTGGTCTTCGGGCGGGGCGAACCCTCAGGATGGCGGAGTCGCCGTCCCCCAGCGGCCGTCCCTCAGGGAGGTTCCCCAGCCGTGACCGAACCGCCTTCCGCGGGCCCCGGGCTCGCCAGCAAGATCGTCGCCGGCGTCCTGCTGGCCCTGCCGTTCCCCGTCTACCTCGCCGTCCCGTCCTACGCCAAGACCGGTCCCCGACTGGCGGGCTTCCCCTTCTTCTACTGGTGGCAGCTGCTCTGGGTGGTCCTGACCGCGCTCTGCATCGGCGGGGCCCACCTGCTGACCCGGCGGAGGGGCGGAGCCCGGTGAAGGACGTCAAGAGCCTCGAACTGGCGATCTTCGTCTTCTTCTTCGTCGCCGTCACGGTGGTGGGGTTCGCCGCCGCGCGCTGGCGCCGCGGCCAGACCCTCATGCACCTGGACGAGTGGGGCCTCGGCGGACGCAGCTTCGGCACGTTCGTGACCTGGTTCCTGCTCGGCGGCGACCTCTACACCGCCTACACGTTCGTCGCCGTGCCCGCCGCGGTCTTCGCGGGCGGCGCGATGGGCTTCTGGGCCGTCCCGTACGCCGCGATCGCCTACCCGATCGTCTTCCTCGTCGGGCCGAGGCTGTGGTCGGTGTCGCACCGGCACGGCTACGTGACCACCGCGGACTTCGTCCGGGGCCGGTTCGGGTCCAGGGGACTGGGCCTGGCGGTCGCGCTGACCGGCATCCTGGCGATGATGCCGTACATCGCGCTGCAGCTCGTGGGCATCCAGGCCGTGCTGACCGTGATGGGCGTCACCGGGTCCGGCCTCGCCCGGGACCTCCCGCTGTTCGTCGCCTTCGCGCTGCTGGCGGCCTACACCTTCACCTCCGGCCTGCGCGCCCCTGCGCTGATCTCCTTCGTCAAGGACACGCTGATCTACCTGACGATCATCGTGGCCGTGCTGTACATCCCGTCCAAGATCGGCGGGTGGGGGCACATCTTCGACGCCTCCCAGGCGTCGCTGGCCAAGCCGAACCCGGCGACCGGCAAGCCGTCCGGCTCGCTGGTCACCACCGACATGACGCACTGGGCGTACGGGACGCTCGCGCTCGGCTCGTCGCTGGCGCTGTTCATCTACCCCCACACCGTCACCGGCGCGCTCGCCGCCGGACGCCGCGAGGTGATCCGCCGGAACGCGGCGCTGCTGCCCGCCTACTCGCTCGTCCTGGGGTTCCTCGCGCTGCTCGGCTACATGGCCCGCGCCACGCCCGAGGTGGCCCAGGGCGTCGCCAAGGCGAAGAATCCGCAGCTGGCGGTGCCCCTGCTGTTCGACCACACCTTCCCGCAGTGGTTCACCGGCCTGGCGTTCGCCGCGATCGGGGTCGGCGCGCTGGTCCCGGCCGCGATCATGTCGATCGCCGCGTCCAACCTGTTCACCCGCAACGTCTACACCGCCTTCTTCCGCCCGGACGCCTCGCCCGCCGAGGAGACCCGGGTCTCGCAGGTGACCTCGCTGCTGGTGAAGATCGGCGCGCTGGTGTTCGTACTGGGCTTCGACAAGTCGCTGGCGATCAACCTGCAGCTGCTCGGCGGGATCTGGGTCGTGCAGACCTTCCCGGCCCTCGCGATCGGCGTCTTCACCCGCTGGTTCCACCGGTGGGGGCTGCTCGCCGGGTGGGCGGTCGGCATGGCCTACGGCACGTGGACGGCCTACGGGACCTCGTCCCCGACGCAGAAGCACTTCGGGCAGTCGATCGCCGACATCCCGTTCGTCGGGCACACCGGGTACATCGCGCTCACCGCGTTCGTCTTCAACATCGCCGTTGCGGCGGTGCTGACGGTGGTGTTCCGGCTGGTCAAGGTCCCCGACGGGGCGGACGAGACGGTCGCGGCCGACTACACGGCCGAGGCGGCCGACCGGCCCGCCGGACCGGACGACTCCGGCGATCCGGGCCGCACGCTGACCCCGGCCACCACCTGACGCGGAAGGCGCGCGGCGTATCGGCCGCGTAAAGGCAAAGGCCCCGGAGAACCGCCCATGGATCTCCGGGGCCTTGTGACGTGGAAGACACCTGGACTAGGCGCTTTACCCCGGCCTTCGGTCAGACTTGCTCGATCACTTTCGCCCAGTGCCGTTCGGCCATGAATCAGTGGTGGCCGGCCACGAATCAGTGCCCGTCGGCCATGAAGGAGTGCGCCCGGCGGAAGAGGCCCAGGGTGATCGAGTGCAGAAGATCGCCGGTCTCCTTGGGGGCCTTGCCCGCGCAGGCCCGCGCGTGCGTGCCCTCCAGCACGATCCCGAGCTTGAAGCAGGCCAGCACCGCGTACCAGGTGATCGACGACAGGTCCCGACCGGCGACCGCCTCGGGACGCTCGGCATAGGCAGCGACCAGCTCGTCCGCCGAGGGCAGGCCGCCCGCCGCGCCGAGCGGCCCGGCCAGCAGCGCGCCCTCGTCGGCGCGGTCGGGCCAGGTCGCCAGCAGCCAGCCGAGGTCGAGCAGCGGGTCGCCGACCGTGCACATCTCCCAGTCGACGATCGCCGCGACGTCCGGGCCGTCGAAGGAGAACATGAGGTTGGCCAGGTGGTAGTCGCCGTGCATGATCCCCGGCCGCCAGGTCGCCGGGCGGTTGGCCTCCAGCCAGGCGGCGACCGCGTCCAGGCCGGGGATCTCCGGCCCCGGATAGCCGTCCAGGGACGAATAGGACTCCAGCTCGGCCGTCCAGCGCGGGACCTGCCGCTCCAGGAACCCGTCCGGCCTGCCGAAGTCGGCGAGCCCGGCGGCCTCGTGGTCCACCGCGCCCAGCGCGGACAGCGACCGCGCGGCCGAGAGGCCCATCTCGCGGCGGATCCCGGCATCCCCGGCGTGCAGGTCGGGCAGCGAGACCGTCGCGTTGAAGCCCTCGACGGGCGTCATCAGGTAGAAGACGGCACCGCCGAGGACGGACTCGTCCGGGCACGACGCGATGATCCGCGGCGCGGGGACGCCGGTGCCGTCCAGGGCCGCGAGGACGCGGGCCTCGCGGCGCAGCACCTCGTTGGTGCGGGAACGCAGGTGCCTGGGGCCGCGCCGCAGGACGAAGTCCGTCCCGCCGCGGCGGAAGCGGATCAGGACGTTCTGGGTGCCGCCGCTCAGCGGGGCGACGTCCTCGAACGGTCCGCCGGGCAGGCCCTGCCCGTCCATCCAGGCGCCGAGGACGTCGAAGTCCACGACGGCCGGGTCGATCTGCTCGGGCTGCGGCACGGTCCGGTTCCTTCCCTGCGGTGGTCTACCGGAGAGTAACAGCGGGTTCGCGCTGGTCGTCGACCGGCCTGGCGGGATCGGCGGCCCCACGAACCGTCCTAATGCGGATGATCCGGACCGCCGCCCGGTGCTACGGTCACCGTGCCGGCCGCGGGACTCCGGTGCGACTTCCGGAAACCGCCCTTAACGCGATCATTCGCTGCTCGCACCCCCACGCCCCGGCCGGCACCCACGACCTGGAGCGCCATGACCGAGACGATCGCCGACCTGGTCGCCTGCGAGGACGTGCTGACCTTCGTCAACGCCGCGATCACCGGAACCGGGCAGCGCGAGTTCCACGACGAGGCGTTCGAGCAGCGGCTCTCCCTCGGCTTCCTGCACGAGTACATGCGGGAGAACTACCGGGAGCTGTACGCAGCGACGCTGGCGCTGGACGTCAACGATCACAACGCGGCGCTGATCATCCGCGGCCTGCTGACCGCGGCGGGCGACGCCGATCCCGCGCGGCGCCGGTTGGAGGGACGGCTGATCGCCCGCCGTCTAAAGCTGCTGCCGCCGCAGCGCGTGTACCGGCTGTTCCGCGCCCTGCGCCGGGACGGCGTCAACAACCGCCGGACCCGCGCGATCATCCGCGACTGGCTGGTCGCCCGCCCCGACCTCGCCTTCGACGCCGTCAAGTACCGGGGCGCCCTGAAGGACACCGTCCGGCACTCCCACTTCGACCCGCGCGCCCTCGTCCCGCGCGCCCCCGAGCACGTCCGCGACGAGATCGGCGGAATGCTCCACGGCCGGACGGGCCGCCCGTTCACCACCCCGATCTTCGAGACGTGGCGGCAGGCGCACTACGCGCACGAGGCGGTGTACGAGCTGCCGTTCACCGTCGCCGAGGGGTTCGCCGCCCGCCACGGCATCCCGCGCCGGCGCCTCCTCGAACGCGCCGAGAAGAGCATGACCCGGCTGGAGCGCCTGCGGCTCCAGGGGCACGCGTGGGAGAACAGGGCCCCGATCGACCTCGACCTCGCGACCGTTCCACTCACCCGCCTCGCCACCTACGTGCTGTCCCTGCCCCTGGACGAGCGGTCCCGGCGCCGCGCCGAGCTGACCGGCGCCCTGCGCGCCGCCGCCCGCCGGGCCGCGGGCC
>NZ_QURH01001039.1 GCF_003428695.1 Actinomadura logoneensis | reverse complement strand
CGCCCCGCACACCACGCAGCCGAAGGGCGGTCCGCTGCGGCGGTCCCCGCTCGTCGGCAGGCTCGGCACCGGCCGCGCCGCCGCGCTCGCGGGCGCCGTCGCGGCGCTGGCCGCGGTGCTCATCGTGTCGGCCGTCCTCGTGCTCACCCCGGGCAACAAGGGGCAGGCGACCCAGAAGGTCGGCGACAACGACCCGCAGCCGCCGGTCACCACCTCCTCGGGCCACGGCCCGGTCAGGCCCGCCGACACCCCCGCGCGGCACCGTCCGACGGACACCTACACGCCGTCCGACGGCCCGACCGAGCCGCCCTCGGGCAGCTCCAGGCCCACCCCGACCGGCCCGACCACCTCCACCGGCCCGACGACCTCGGAGACCCCGACGACGCCGCCGACGCACAGCGAGACGCCGTCGCAGCCGCCGAGCACGCCGCCGTCGCAGGAGCCGCCCAAGCCGACGTCGTCGCCGGGCACCGGCGGCCAGGGCCAGCCCACCAACCCGACGGGCTGAGCCCGCCCCGCGCCTGGACCGGGCCGGCCCACCGCCCGGGCGACGCGCGCCCATCGGCCCGGAATCCGCCCCAAACGTGATCTTCACCACGTCCCGGGCGTCCGGTCCCGGCCGTGCGCTGGGCATATCCCGCTCCGCCGGAGTTCCGCCCGGGCGCCCGGCGACGGCGTGTTGGCGTGTGTCCACCGCGCGCCGGGACGCCGCGCCGTAGGCTGGGAAACCGCTGGAGCCGGGCCCGTGACGACCTCGCGGGCGGGCTCCCGACCGGCCGAACGCGGCCGGGAACCACCGTGACCTCGCCATGGAACCGCCACGTGACCGGCGCGTCGGAACGGTGCTGCCCAAGTCGGCTTTTTGGTCATTCCTGGCTACGCTGACGCGGTGAGCAGCGCCACAACGGAGTGGCGAGGTCTCTTCTTCGGGAGTTGTTTGATGGGCGGCAAGCTCGACCAGGCCAAGGACGACCTGTTGAGGAGGGCGGCGGAGACCTGTCTCCAAGGCTCCGGTTCGCGGGGGGACGATCTCGACGAAGCGGTCGCCTTCCTCCGCCTCTACTACCGCCACGTGGCGTCGGAGGACCTGTTCGACCGCGATCCCGCCGACATCTTCGGGCCGGCGATGGCGCACCGGACGCTCGGCGAGGACCGGCCGCAGGGCCGGGCCAAGGTCCGCGTGTTCACCCCCACGCTGGAGGAGTGCGGCTGGGACCCCGGGCACACCGTCGTGCAGGTGGTCACCGACGACATGCCCTTCCTGGTGGACTCGGTGGCGATGGAGCTGAACCGGCACCACTACACCACCCACATGATCGTCCACCCGCAGCTCGGCGTGGACCGGGACGTCGCCGGCGGGCTGCACGGGTTCCGCTCCAACCTGCAGAGCCCCACCGACGTCGACGAGTCCTGGATCCACATCGAGATCGACCGGACCACCGACCGCGCCCGGATGGAGCAGCTCGAGGACGACCTGCGCCGCGTCCTGCAGGACGTGCGGGTCTCGGTCGAGGACGAGCCGAAGATGCGGGCCCGGGCCGGTGAGATCGCCGAGCTGGTCGCGCGGACCGCCCCGCCGGTGGACGAGAGCGAGCGCGCCGAGACCATCGAGCTGCTGGACTGGCTCGCCGACGGCCACTTCACCTTCCTCGGCTACCGCGACTACACGCTGACCGACGACGGCGCCGCCCTGCGCCCCGTCCCCGGCACCGGGCTCGGCATCCTGCGCAACGACAAGCCCGAGTCCGGCGGTTTCGCCGCGCTGCCGCCGGAGGTGCGCGCGAAGGCCACCGAGCGCAAGCTGCTGATCGTCACCAAGGCGAACTCCCGCTCGACCGTGCACCGCCCGCTGTACCTGGACTACATCGGCGTCAAGAAGTTCGACGACAACGGCGTCGTCGTCGGCGAGCGCCGGTTCCTCGGCCTGTTCACGCACGTCGCCTACAGCGAGTCCATCGCGCACATCCCGGTGCTGAAGCGCAAGCTCGACCAGGTGCTGGAGCTCGGCGGGTTCACCCCCGGCAGCTACGACGGGCAGGACCTCGTCGAGATCCTGGAGACCTACCCCCGCGACGAGCTGTTCCAGGTCTCCGCTGAGGAGCTGCTGCCGATTGCGCTGGGCGTGCTGCGGCTGCGCGAGCGCCGCCAGCTCAAGCTGTTCCTGCGCAAAGACGCCTACGGCCGGTTCATGTCCTGCATGGTGTACCTGCCGCGGGACCGCTACACCACCAAGGTCCGGCTGCGCATCCAGGAGATCCTGCGCCGCGCCTTCGACGGTGTCGCGGTCGACTACAGCGCCAACGTCACCGAGTCGCTGCTGGCCCGCCTGCACGTGGTCGTGCGGGGCGAGCGCGGCCGTCCGCTGCCGGACGTTGACGTCGAGGAGCTGGAGGCCCGGCTCGCCGCCGCGACCCGCTCCTGGGCCGACGACCTGACCGACGCGATCGTCGAGCAGTGCGGCGAGGAGAAGGCGGGCGAGCTGACCCGCCGGTACGGCGACGCGTTCCCCGAGGGTTACAAGGCCGACTTCCCGGCCCGCACGGCGGTCGCCGACCTGCGCCGCCTGGACGCGCTCGGCACCGACCCGGCGGTGGCCGACGGCACCTCGATCAACCTGTACGAGCCGTTCAGCGCCGAGCCGGGCGAGCGCCGGCTGAAGATCTACCGGCTGGGCGAGCCGATCTCGCTGACCCGGGTGCTGCCGCTGCTGTCCAACATGGGCGTCGAGGTGGTGGACGAGCGCCCGTACGAGATCAACACCGGCGAGGGCCGCCGCTACTGGATCTACGACCTCGGCCTACGGTACGAGCCCGCCGCCGACGTCCCCGAGGACGACGTCAAGACGCTGTTCCAGGACGCCTTCGAGGCGCTGTGGCGCGGCGACATCGAGAACGACGGCTTCAACGCGCTCGTCCTGCACACCGGCCTGAACTGGCGACAGGCGATGATCCTGCGCGCCTACGCCATGTACCTGCGGCAGACGGGGACGTCGTTCTCCAAGCGCTACATCGAGGGCGTGCTGCTGCGCAACTCCGGCATCACCCGGCTGCTCGTCCGGCTGTGGGAGTCGCGGCTCGACCCGGCCCTCGCGGGCGGCGAGACCGAGCGCTCCGCGGGCATCACCGAGGAGATCACCGGCCGCCTGGAGGAGGTCGCGAGCCTCGACGAGGACCGCATCCTGCGCGCCTACCTGGCGATGATCCAGGCGACCCTGCGCACCAACCACTACCAGCGCAAGCCCTACCTGGCGCTGAAGTTCGACCCCGAGCGCATCCCGGACCTGCCGCTGCCGCGGCCCAAGTTCGAGATCTTCGTGTACTCGCCGCGGGTCGAGGGCGTCCACCTGCGGTTCGGGTCGGTCGCGCGCGGCGGCCTGCGCTGGTCGGACCGGCGCGAGGACTTCCGCACCGAGATCCTCGGCCTGGTCAAGGCGCAGGCGGTGAAGAACACCGTGATCGTCCCGGCCGGCGCCAAGGGCGGCTTCGTCGGCAAGCAGCTGCCGGACTCCGCCGACCGCGAGGCGTTCATGCAGGGCGGCATCGCCTGCTACAAGGAGTTCATCTCCGGCCTGCTCGACCTCACCGACAACCTGGTGGACGGCAAGGTCGTCCCGCCGCCGGACGTCGTCCGGCACGACGGCGACGACACCTACCTGGTCGTCGCCGCCGACAAGGGCACCGCGACGTTCTCCGACATCGCCAACGGCGTCGCCGCCGAGTACGGCTTCTGGCTCGGCGACGCGTTCGCCTCGGGCGGCTCGGTCGGCTACGACCACAAGGCGATGGGCATCACCGCGCGCGGCGCGTGGGAGTCGGTCAAGTACCACTTCCGCTCGCTGGGCAAGGACATCCAGAACGAGGACTTCACGGCCGTCGGCGTCGGCGACATGTCCGGCGACGTGTTCGGCAACGGGATGCTGCTGAGCGAGCACACCCGGCTCGTCGCCGCGTTCGACCACCGGCACATCTTCGTCGACCCCGACCCGGACGCCGCCCGCTCGTTCGTCGAGCGGCACCGGCTGTTCGCGCTGCCGCGCAGCTCGTGGGCCGACTACGACGCGACGCTGATCTCCAGGGGCGGCGGCGTGTTCCCGCGCACCGCCAAGTCCATCAAGATCACCCCGGAGATGCGGCGGGCGCTCGGCATCGACGAGGGGGTGCTGTCGATGACCCCGTTCGAGCTGATCCGCGCCGCGCTGTGCGCGCCGGTGGACCTGCTCTGGAACGGCGGCATCGGCACCTACGTCAAGGCGTCCACCGAGAACAACGCCGACGTCGGCGACAAGGCCAACGACCCGGTCCGGGTGGACGGCGCGGACCTGCGCTGCAAGGTCGTGGGCGAGGGCGGCAACCTCGGCCTCACCCAGCTCGGCCGGATCGAGTACGCCCGCGCCGGCGGCCTGGTCAACACCGACTTCATCGACAACTCGGCCGGGGTGGACACCTCCGACCACGAGGTCAACATCAAGATCCTGCTCGACCAGGTCGTGCGGGACGGCGAGCTGACCCGCAAGCAGCGCGACAACCTGCTGTACGAGATGACCGACGAGGTCGGCACGCTGGTGCTGCGGGACAACCACGCGCAGAACGTGGTGCTCGCCGCGTCCCGCGCGCAGGCGCCGTCCATGCTCCACGTGCACGCCCGCTACCTGCGCAAGCTGGAGCGCGACGGCAAGCTCAAGCGCCGCCTGGAGTCGCTGCCGGACGACAAGGCGCTCGCCGAGCGGCGCCAGGCGGGGCTCGGCCTGACCGGCCCCGAGTTCTCGGTGCTGCTCGCCTACGCCAAGCTCACCCTGGACGACGAGCTGATCGCCAACGGGCTGCCGGACGACCCGTACCTGGCGTCCTGGCTGGTCGACTACTTCCCGACCCCGCTGCGCGAGCGGTTCCGCGCGCACATGGACCGGCACCCGCTGCGCCGCGAGATCATCACCACCGCCGTGGTGAACGACGTGATCAACAACTCCGGCACCACGTTCGTGTTCCGGCTGAACGAGGAGACCGGCGCGTCCTCGTCGGACATCGCCCGCGCGTACCTGGTGGCCCGCGAGGTCTTCGACATGCCGCGCTTCTGGCGGTCGGTCGACGGCCTGGACCACCAGGTGGACGAGTCGACGCAGATCGCGATGCTGCTGGAGGCGCGCAAGCTCACCGAGCGCGGCGCCCGCTGGCTGCTGCACAACCGGCGCACCCCGTTCGACATCCGGGAGACGATCGACTACTTCGGCGGCGGCGCGGTCGCGCTGACGGCGCAGTTCCCCAAGCTGCTCGCGGGCCCCGACCTGGTCGCCTTCGAGCAGCGCCGCGACTCCTTCGCCGAGCGCGGCGTGCCGGAGGAGCTGGCGGAGAAGGCCGCCATGTTCGTCCCGGCGTTCTCCACGTTCGACCTGGTCACCATCGCCAAGGAGACCGGCCGTCCGATCGAGGAGGTCGCCGAGGTCTACTTCGACCTGGCCGACCGCCTCGACCTGACCCGGCTGCGCGAGCGCATCATCGGGCTCCCGCGTGACGACCGCTGGCGCTCCATGGCGCGCTCGGCCCTGCGCGACGACCTGTACGGCGCGCACGCGGCGCTCACCCGCGACGTCCTGGTCAACTCGCCCTCCGGCACCCGGTCGGAGGAGCGGCTGGCGTCCTGGGCGGACAAGAACCGCACGGCCGTCACCCGGGCGCGGCAGACCCTGACGGAGATCTGGGAGAGCGACAGCTTCGACCTGGCGACCCTCTCGGTCGCCTTGGGCGCGGTCCGCACCCTGGCCAACGCCAGCGTCCTGTAACCGGACACCAACCGTGGCCCCCGTCCCCCCTCCGGGACGGGGGCCACGGCCTTTTCTGCGAGATCCCCGGAACGGTGCCTCGCGGCAATGTTCCGCCTGGCCCTTATCAGATCTTCGAGCATTCGCGATGGCCGGTTTTGGACCGTCCAATCGCAGATGGTGCGGCGAGGAAAGGGAATCTTCTCGATCCGTCAGGCAGGACGGCGCATCACCGACGTTCACCATCGCCCCGCAATGGGGGCGGCGGTTCCCTGGGGAAGCGGCCCGCGATCACCGTTGGCAGCGGCCTCCGATTTCTCTGCGCAACGCCTCCCAAACGTCCGGACGAATGGCCAGTCGCGGGCCGTCGGGGTTTCTGCTGTCGCGGACGGCGAGCCCGTCGGACGTGCGCGTGACTTCGACGCACTGCCCTTCGGCGCTGCTGTGACTCGACTTTCGCCAGAGAACCCTGGAAAAGGCCTGGGGAACGGTCATGGCGTCCTTTCTTTGCGGAACTCCCTGACGGCCCGGGTGATCAGGGCCGCCGACGCCCGAGGGCTGAGCGCCATCGCGCGGAGCCGGTCGAACAACTGCTGGCAGCGCTGGACGTCGGCCTCCTCCTCGAGGAAGGCGTCACCGCCCTGCCCGTCGACGTACGCGACGCCGGACCCGGCGTCCTCGGGGAATTCCATCACGACGAACGCCCCGGCCATCCCGGGGTGCGCGCCGGCCGTGAAGGGCACCACCTGGAGAGTCACGTTCCGTAGCGACGAGGCCTCGAGCAGGTGCTCCGCCTGCCGCGACATCAGCTCGGCGCCCCCGACCCTGCGCCGCAGGACCGCCTCGTCGAGGACCGCCCGCAGTTCCAGGGGGTCGGAGGCGGTGAGGACCTCCTGGCGGCGCATCCGCACCCCGACGCGGTGGTCGACCTCGGCCTCGGTGATCTCCGGGCGGATGCCCGCGATGGCGGCGCGCGCGTACTCCTCGGTCTGGAGCAGGCCCGGGACCAGCGAGGACTCGTAGTTCGACACCCGCGTCGCCGAGCCCTCGAACTCGATGTAGGAGACGTGGTTCTCGCGCAGGCCGGAGGCGACGGCGTGCACCCAGCCGCGCCGGGCCGACTCCCGGAGCAGGGCGGCCAGCTCGGCGCACCGCTCCTCGGACGCGCCGTACAGCTCCAGCAGGGTCCGGAGGGTGCGGGCCTGGGGACGGGTCTTGGCGGTCTCGATGCGCCACAGCGTGGCCGGGTTCAGCGCGGTGCGCGCGGTGACCTCGTCCCGCGTCAGGCCGGCGTCCTTCCTGAGCTTGCGAAGCTCGGCCGCGAGACGGCGCAGGCGGATGGTGGGGACGGGGCGACGACTCGACATGTTGCGCTCCTTCCGGCTCGACGAGGGTGGCCTGCCGGTGACAGTCCGATCACTGTGTGCGGTCAGTGACTGTGCATCGCTTGCTTGTTGCTCTCCGTATAAGCAGTCTTTGCGAAGCGTGACATTGATCACCGATGGCGCGCAGGCGAACGCGGAAGAGTCCGGCTGCCGGAAGGAGGCGTGATCGGGGATGGGTGACGGGGTGCGGAAGATTCGGGGGCTCTCCCGGACGGTGCGGTGGGTGCCGCTCGGGAGGCTCCGGACGGATCTGCGCGGGGGCGCGTCCTGGAGCGGGGAACGCGGCGGGGTGGTGGGGTGGTGACCGGCCACGTCGCACCCCGGCCGGTCGGCGGGGGCCTGGCGCTCCGGCTGGTGAGCGGCCCGGACGAGCCGCTCGACGTCGGGACGGCCCGGCGGGCGCTGCGGGCCGTCGCCGAGGCGCACCGGTGGGGCGTCGACCTGGACGACCTGGAGCTGCTCGCGTCCGAGGTCCTGACCAACGCCCTGCGGTACACCGCGTCCGGGCGGCGCGGCGGGGGCGTGGACGTGCGGTTCCGCGTCGAGGACGAGTTCCTGCGGGTGGAGGTGACCGACGACGGGGGAGCGCGGACCGTCCCGCACCTGGTCGAGTCGTCCGGCTGGCAGGAGTCGGGCCGCGGCCTGCTGATGGTCGCGATGCTCGCCGCCGACTGGGGCTGGTCGGCCGGTCCGGCCCGCACGTCCGTCTGGTTCGAGCTCCGCCGGGACCCGTGCTGACCAGCGAGTTTGACGGCCGAGGCGAGGAGGGAAGGGGTTGCGCATGAGCAGCGGGAGGCGGGGGCTGAGCGCCTGGGACGCGGTGCGGGCGGTGCGCCGGGAGATGTTCGTCCCGGACGAGGTCTTCATCCGCGGCGTCCACGGCGACCCCGTCCCGCTGCGCCGCGCGGACGCCCCGGAGCTCTGGCACGAGCTCGTCCAGCGGGACGAGCCGGTCGTCATCCAGGTCCGTCCCGATCCGTCGCTCCCGCCCGGCCTGTGCGATCCCGCGACGGGCCGGGGGATGGAGGCGACGAGCTCCAGCAGCCAGCCGTCGCTCATGGCGGAGATGATCGAGATGCTGGAGCTCGAACCCGGGATGCGGGTGCTGGAGGTCGGGACGGGCACCGGGTACAACGCCGCCCTGCTGGCGCACCTGCTCGGCGCGGAGAACGTGGTCAGCGTGGAGATCGACGCCGAGGTGGCCGAGCACGCGCGGACCGCCCTGGACCGCGCGGGCTACCCCGTCACGGTGGTCACCGGGAACGGGGAGGACGGTTACGCCGCCGGCGCCCCCTACGACCGGGTCATCGTCACGGCCGCCGCGCACACCGTCCCGTACGCGTGGGTGGAGCAGACCCGTCCGGGCGGCACGATCCTGGTGCCGTGGGCCGAGACGGTCCACCCGGACGGGCGGCTCGCGCTGTTCACCGTCCGCGACGACGGCACGGCCGTGGGCCGCTTCCTGGGCCAGGCGTTCTTCATGCCGCTGCGCGGCCAGCGCCTCCTGCCGCGTGCCGGCCTGGAGGCCGAGGAGCGCTGGATCCGCTCCGGGGCCCCCGACACCACCCGCTACGGCGTCACGGTGGCCCCGGAGGGGCAGACGATCTGGCTCGACTCCCCGGACAACGTGGTCGCCGGTCCGGAAAAGCCGAAGAAGTCGGGCGAGCCGAACAGACCAAGCAGACCAAGCGGGCCGGGCGAGCCGGGCGGGCCAGGGGAACCGGGCGGGCCGGGGACGCTATGAGAGCGGCAGGACGAGCACCTGGCCGTGCCACGGCCCTCGCGGATGGTCGGCGACGACGAACTCGGTGTCCCGGACGTAGCCCTGGCTCTCGTAGTAGCGGACGAGTTCGCCGTCCGCTCCGGCCCAGCAGTCCACGCGGAGCCGGACGACGCCCTGGGCGGCGGCCTCTTCCCGGGCGCGGCGCAGGAGCGCGCCGCCGATGCCCTCGCCCTTGTGGGACCGGTCGGTGACAAGAGCCTCGACGTACAGCTCGGAAACCGTGGCGGGCGGGACATACGCCGGTGCCGAGCCCAGGCTGACGGCGCCGACGACCGCCCCGTCCAGCACCGCGACGCGCAGGCCGCCGGACGCCGCCAGCCGCTCGACGAGGGCGGTGCGCGCGGCGTCGCCCGTCCAGGGCCGGTCGCCCCACTGGCCGGTCTGGCCGCGGGCGACGAGCCACTCCACGGCACGGTCGAACAGGCCGAGAACGGCCGCGATGTCCCCGGTGTCCCCGGGCCTGATGTCGATCACGGGATTCGATGGTGGTGGATCGGGGCAAAATCGGTCAAGCGGAACCGGCGTCGGGGACGTCGCGTCCGACGGGGGACCGGAGGGAGCCGCGTGGTCGGGATGCTGATACTCGGGGCCGTGCTCGTCGGCGCGATCACCATGGTCGCGATCGGGGTGGCCCGCGACCGGGCCGCCGCCGCCGACGACGAACGCGTCCGGCGCCTGCGGGACTGGGCGGCCGAGCATCACTGGACCTTCCACGAGGGCGACCTGCGCGTCCCGTGGCGCGGCCGGGTCGGCCGCGACGGCTTCCGCGTCCGCGAACTGCTCACCGGCCACATCGACGGGCTGCCGGTCTCGCTCGGCCACGGCACCTACCCCACGAGCCGCGTCGTGCCGGACCCGGACGGCGGCCACCGCACCGAGACGGTCACCCACCACCTCACGGTCCTCGTGGTCGAGACGGCCCCGATGGCGCGGCCCGCCATGGAGGTCCGGCCGCGCGGCGTCGGCTCGCGGCTGCTGCGCGTCTTCGGCGCCGCCGGGGACGGCAGCGGCGGAGGTCCCGGCGCGTCGGCCCCGGACGGTGTGGACGGTGAGGCCGTCCTTCCCGAAGGGCCCCGCGACCGCCTCTCCTCCGACCTCATCCGCGCCTACCTGGACGACGAGCCGCCGCTGCGGGACGGCCGGGACGGCGAGCTGATGGTCGTCCGGCACACCTCCCTGCACCCCGCGGACCTCGACGAGCACCTGGGGACCCTGCGCCGCCTCACCGAGCGGCTCGGCCACCGGTCCTGACCGGAACCGGATCACGGTCCGCGTCGTCCCTAAGGGAAAAGGGAGGACCCGTGTCAGAGACCCAGTGGGGCCTTTGGGCGACCGCGGTGGCGGTCACGATCATCGCGGTGGCGGGCGGCGCGGCCTACGCGCGGAGCCAGGGCGAGAAGGCCCGGCTCCGCGGGTTGCGCGAATGGGCGGACGTGCACGGATGGACGGTCACGGACGGTGACATCGCTCCGTCCTGGCGCGACCGCGTCCCCTTCGAGGACTTCCGCCTCGACCTCCTGCTGCGGGGCGAGCTCGACGGCCGTCCGGCGGCGGTCGGCAGCGGGTCCTGCACCGTCCGCAAGCCGCCCGGACCCGCCGCGGGCACGTCCGGCCCCGCAACACGCGCCGGGGGCGCGTCCGCCGAGGGGACGTCCGCCACGGCGACGGCCGCCGCGCCCGGACGCGGGGAGGCCGCGACATACCGCCTGACCGTGCTGACCGTCCAGGGGGACCCGGCGACGCCCGACATGGAGGTCAGGGAACGGGGGCTCGGCGCGAAGCTGATGGAGTCGCTCGCGGCCGACGCCACCGACGAGGACGCCTTCGAGGCCCGCTTCGAGATCGTCCCGGCCGAGGCGCGCGGACGGCTCTCGGACGCGGCCGTCCAGGCGCACCTGGACAGCGAGGTCCCCGCGTGGAGCGTGCGCGGCGGCGAGATCATGGCGCTCCTGCCGGGCGAGCCGCGCGCGGCGGACCTCGACGGGCACCTCGCCGTCCTGCGCCGCCTCACCGAGATCGTTCCCGCGGTGGACGGCACCCGGGCGCCGGAGGGGTAGACAGGGGACAGACCGTCGGGGGCCGGTGCGGTACCGCTGCAGCGGTCAGGAAGAGCGGAGCGCACCGGCCCCGACGGGGTCTCATCGGCCGGATGCGGCCACGGCCTTCCGGTACATGCCGGACACGCCCGCCCTGCCGTGGGCAGGGACGGTCGCGAGGTACTGGATGAGCACGGTGGTGTCCATACGGGTGGAGACGGACGACGGAGGGGCGAGCCCGACAAGGTCGCCCGTAACGGTGAGCTTCCCCTTCTTCGCCGCGGAATACGCCTCCCGCTGCTTGAGGACGTACCAGACGACCGCGCCGCCGTCCCGTGTCCGCAGCGCCCGGACCTGCGCGGACCCGGGCTCGAACCGGGACGAGAGGGTGACACCGCTCTTTCGGAGACCCGCCTCGACCCGCCGCAGCGCCGCGAACGCCTCGGTCGTCCGGGGGCCCGGTGCCAGCCGGTCGGCGCCGGCCGCCCGCGGACCCTCGTTGAGCAGCGCGGCGTGGGCGGCGGGAAGCGCACCGGGCGACATCGCCAGGCCCTTGCCCGAGGACGCGGCCACGGCCGTCGCGTACCCGTCGCGGTCCAGCGCGACGTGATCGAGCGAAGAGCCGGTGGGGAAGGGGTCGGCGGCCAGCAGCCAGGGCGCGTCGGCCTTCTCCTGGGTGAACAGCAGAGCGTGCCGCAGGGCGCCCTTCCCTGACCCGCTGACGGCGGACGCGGCGAACCAGCGCGGATAGCCCGACAACCGGGGGACGATCACGCTGACCTGCGAGAACTTGAGAAGCCCGGTCCTGGCGCCGGACACCTGGCGCAGCCGCACGGCGGCCGTGTCCATGGTGCGCTGGGGGTCGGTCTCCACCTTCGGCAGCAGGGACGCGTCCAGCCTGTCGCCCGCCTGTCCCACCGTGGCGGCGTACTCCGCCACCACCTGCCGGGCTCGGCCGGGCGTCAGGGCGGGCGAGCCGCTCGCGCCCGCGTCCGAGCCGCCGCAGCCGGCGGCCAGCGGGATTCCCGCCAGCAGGGACACCGCGAGGCTCGGGAGGCGGCCGGGGGACGACGTGCCGGGAGGGCGCCGGAAGGCGGCGGGGCGGTTCTGGCCAGCGGGCATGGCGGCCCCCGAGGGGAGAGGCGACACTTTCGCCCGACATCATCGCAGAGTCATGAAGCCGTCACGCTGCGAATGCGATATGAGACGAATGCCTGCTTCGTCGGCCCCTGCGGCGACCCGCCCCGGCCGCTCGGCAGCCGACGGCCAAGCGGCTCAGAAGGCGGTGCTCCGGCCGATCGGGAAGCGGCACCTCGGCCGGGTCAGGAGGCGGTGGCCTCGGACTCCTGCTGCCGCATCCAGCGGATCTCGGCCTCGATGAACTCGTCGATGTCGCCGTCCAGCACGGCCGTGGGGTTGCCGACCTCGACGCCGGTGCGCAGGTCCTTCACGATCTGGTATGGGTGCAGGACGTAGTTGCGGATCTGGGTGCCCCACGAGCTGGTGCCCTCGCCGCGCAGCGAGGCCATCTTCTCGGCCTCCTCCTGGCGCTTGCGCTCCAGCAGCTTGGCCTGCAGGACGTTCATCGCGGTCGCCTTGTTCTGCAGCTGCGACCGCTCGTTCTGGCAGGACACCACGATGCCGGACGGGATGTGGGTGATCCGGACCGCCGAGTCGGTGGTGTTGACGCCCTGGCCGCCGGGGCCGGACGACCGGTACACGTCGATGCGCAGCTCGCTCTCGTCGATGTCGACGTGGTCGCTCTGCTCGACGACGGGGACGACGTCCAGGCCCGCGAACGAGGTCTGGCGGCGGCCCTGGTTGTCGAAGGGGGAGATGCGGACGAGCCGGTGCGTGCCGTGCTCGCCGCGCAGGGTGCCGTACGCGTAGGGGGCCTTCACCACGAAGGTCGTGGACTTGATGCCCGCCTCTTCGGCGTAGGACGTCTCGTAGACCTCGGTCGGGTAGTTGTGCCGCTCGGCCCAGCGCATGTACATGCGCTGGAGCTGCTGCGCCCAGTCGGCCGCGTCCACCCCGCCCGCCTGGGCGTTGATCGTGACCAGGGCCTCGCGGGCGTCGTACTCGCCGGACATCAGCGTGCGGACCTCGAGCTGCTGCACCGCCTTCTGCACGGACGCCAGCTCGCCGTCGGCCTCCTCGCGGGTGTCGGCGTCGTCCATCTCGCCGGCGAGCTCGTACAGCGTCACGACGTCCTCGAGCCGCTGGCGCAGCGCGGTGACCCGGTTGTGCTCGGCCTCCAGGTGGGACAGCTTGCGCGTCACCGCCTGGGCCCGCTCCTGGTCGTTCCAGAGCTCCGGATCGGCCGACTGCTCGCGCAGCCCGGCGATGTCCCGCTCCATTGCGGGGATGTCCAGCACCTGCTCGATGCCGGACAGCGTCGCGTCGAGCTCCTTGAGCTGATCTTGAGGATCGATGGCAGCCACATGACAGAGCTTATCGCCGTCCGGCCAGTGCCCGAGCGATCGCCCAATACCCTAGTGAATGGCACAATCACGATGCGGCGGCCACGGAGGCCGCGCGCGGGCCCGCACACGGGCCCATGCGGGTGGCGAGGGGGCACGGTGCGAGGCAGGTACCGGGTGGCGACGGCCGCCGTGGCGCTGCTCGCGCTCACCGCGTCCGCCTGCGGAGGCGGCGGTAAGGCGAGGACGAAGGTCACCCCCGCCCCGCCGCGCCCGACCCCCACGCCCGTCGCGCTGACGCCGCAGCTCGCCGCCGACCGCTTCCGGTCGTGGACGGTGAACGACGACGTCGCCCGCGCGGCCGGGGACGAGCGGCTCGCCCTGAGCTGGGTCGTGGACGGCCAGTACGCGCTGACCGCCGCCGAGTTCCGCAAGGCGGCGCACGACGGCGACCCGGTGCCCCGGTTCAGCTTCGGGCGGCCGACCTTCTACGTGCCGAGGTTCCAGGACGTCAGGACGTACCCGCAGTGGTTCGTCGCGTCCGTCCCCCGCACCGAGCAGGGCAAGCCGAAGAGCACCCGGACGGCGCTCATGGCCTTCATCCTGCGCTCGCCGGGCGACCAGTGGAAGCTGAGCGTGGAGACCGACCTCGCCCCCAAGGCCGAGCCGCCGAAGGTCGTCGTGGACGCCCAGGGCTACGCGACGGCCCTGGAGACCGGCGACACCTCGGTGCTGATCCGGCCGCGCGACCTGCCGGGAATCCAGGCGACGATCGCGGCCGAGGGGCCGTCCAGCGTGGCCTCGAACGTGATGGCGTCCGGGCCGGTCACCACCGGGATGAACGCCGACATCCGGGCGGCCCGGAAGAAGGCCCGCAAGCACGGGCTCGCGTTCTCCAGCGTGGTCGTCGCCACGCCCTACCCGATCTTCGCGCTGCGCGCCGAGCACGGCTCCGCGCTGGTGCTGTACTCCCTGTTCCGCAGCAACTCGCTCAGCGTGAAGGCGAAGGACCGGCACCGGCGCAAGCCGCCGATCCCGCCGGAGACCGCCCATCTGCTGGACGGCACCGTGCCCGGATATGAGATCGACTACACCGAGACGCTGCAGCTCGCCGCGTCCGACCCGGCGAAGCCCAAGAGCGGGATGAACTCGCCGAAGGCCGACGTCATCGGCTACTTCGGGACGATCAGCAAGGCCAGCGCGCCCCTCCCGAAGCCGAGCTGACGCATCGTCCGCCTCCCCGTACGTAAGGAGCGGACGGGCGGGACGGAAGGTCGCGGACGGGTCCTGCGCCCCCCGGAACGGACGGGGAGCGAACGGGGAGCGAACGCAGATCGAATCCGCGGACCGAACGCGGACCGAACGCGGATCGGGCCCGTGGATCGCGGGCGGGGTGAAGGCCGAGGTCAGCCGTAGAGGCGCTGGAGCAGCAGCGCGGCGAACAGCAGGGCCACCAGGCCGGCCAGGACGAGCGCGGGCGGGATGGTCGGTCCGTGCCGGTGCACCTCGGCGCGGGCGGCCCGGCAGGTCGGGCAGCGGCCCTCGACGACCGGCCCCGAGCAGTTCGCGCAGACCAGATGTTCGCAGCTCATCCGGCTGTTCCTCTCGATCGGGAACTATCTGTCACTGAGAACTTTAGGCGCGATTCCCCGGCATTCGTCGCGTCCCGGCTGTAAAGTCCTGCTGCCTGCCGGAGGTCCGGTGCGGTCGAGGCGGCCCGTTCCCCCCTCTACACTGCACGGGGCCACGCGGTCCGTCGAGCCGGCCCGGTTCCGGCGGGGCGTGCGGCCGGACTCGTCGCAGGTGGGACGGGGTCTGAGGGCCACCGGTTACCGGTTCCCCGGATTCAGCCCCTAAGGTCGAGTGTTCCGAGCCCGATGTAGGTCCGAGGGCTACGCTGAGTGGTCCGTCCCCTGGGACCGCGCGGGTCCTTCGCAAGAATGGTGCTGAACCGCCGTGATGCAGCCGTGATCCACTTCGACAACGTCACCAAGGCTTACAAGAACCAGAACCGGCCCGCCCTCCAGCACGTGAACGTCGCCATCGAGAAGGGCGAGTTCCTGTTCCTGGTCGGTCCGTCCGGCTCCGGGAAGTCGACCTTCCTGCGGCTGATCCTCAAGGAGGAGCGGCCGTCCCAGGGTCACGTCCACGTGGCCGGGAAGGACCTGAACAAGCTGAGCAACTGGAAGGTCCCGCACCTGCGCCGCCGCATCGGCTGCGTCTTCCAGGACTTCCGGCTCCTGCCCAACAAGAACGTGTTCGAGAACGTCGCGTTCGCCCTCGAGGTGATCGGCAAGCCCCGCCGGTTCATCAACAAGGTCGTCCCCGAGGTCATCGACCTGGTCGGCCTGGAGGGCAAGGCGCACCGGATGCCGGACGAGCTGTCCGGTGGTGAGCAGCAGCGCGTCGCGATCGCGCGCGCGTTCGTGAACCGGCCGATGATCCTGCTGGCGGACGAGCCGACCGGCAACATCGACCCCGCCACCTCCATCGGCATCATGAAGGTGCTCGACCGGATCAACCGGACCGGCACCACCGTCGTCATGGCCACGCACGACGCCGCCATCGTCGACGCGTTCCGCAAGCGCGTCGTCGAGCTCGAGGACGGCCGGGTCGTCCGCGACCAGTCGCGCGGCGTCTACGGCCAGGCGTACTGACGCCTCCCAAGGCCACCGAACCCGACGCCGGGACGGCGCGGATCCGGGGCGGACGCCCCGGGGACCGCCGCCCGCGCGGCCCAGCGGTCGCAGAGCGGTAGCCTGCACCGGCATTCGAAGCTCCCAGCGGGGCACAGGCGATCAAGGACAGCGAGGCATGCGCGCACAGTTCGTTCTCCAGGAGATCTGGATCGGTCTCCGCCGGAACCTCACGATGACGATCTCCCTCGTCATCACCGTCGCCATCGCCATGGCGCTCTTCGGCACCGGCCTGCTGCTGCACAACCAGGCCAACTCCTCGAAGAACTACTGGTACGACAAGATCGAGGTCTCGATCTTCCTGTGCGCCAAGACCTCGTCGAACCCGCAGTGCGCCGGCAAGGACGCGCAGCAGGGCGAGAAGGACGAGATCAAGGCCAAGCTCCAGTCGCTTCCGCAGGTCTCCAAGGTGGAGTACGAGAGCAAGGAGGACGCGTACACGCGGTTCAAGGACCGCTTCGCCTCCACGCCCGGCTTCGTCCAGAGCACCAAGCCCGGTGACATCCCGGACTCCTTCCGCGTCCGGCTGAAGGACCCCAAGCAGTACAAGGCCGTCTCGCAGGCCATGCTCGGCAAGGCCGGCGTGGACCAGGTGATCAACGAGCAGGAGATCCTGAAGAAGTTCTTCCGGATCCTCGGCGGCCTGCAGAGCGCCGCGCTGATCATCGCCGGAATCCAGGTGATCGCGGCGGTCCTGCTGGTCGGCAACACGGTCCGGCTGTCGGCGTTCAACCGGCGCCGCGAGACCGGGATCATGCGCCTGGTCGGCGCGTCCAACACCTACATCCAGCTTCCGTTCATCCTGGAGGGCGCGATCGCCGGCCTGATCGGCGGCCTGCTGGCGGCGGTGCTGCTGGTCTTCTCCAAGATGCTGCTGGTGGACCGGCTCGCGAGCAACATCCAGATGGCGTCCAGGCTGGGCTGGGGCTCGGTGACGCTGGTCATCATCGTGGCGATCTGCTTCGGCGTGCTGCTGTGCGCGGTGGCGTCCTTCCTCACCCTGCGCCGATACCTGCGCATCTGATCACCCGCCTACACTGGGCCGAGGTCCGGCGCAGCGATGCCGCCCCGTCCACTTCCGGACGCGGGCGGCTCGGCGTTGGGCCGGACGTTCCCGACCCGGCGCCCCGCACCGTCGCCGGGCCGGCGTGACCCGACCAGAACCGAGGCTGATTCCCGTGCCACGTGAGCAGGGGCGAAAGTTGATCGCCCAGAACAAGCGCGCCCGGTACGACTACGAGATCGTCGACACCTGGGAGGCCGGCCTGGTGCTCATGGGCACCGAGGTCAAGGCGCTGCGCGCCGGCCGGGCCTCGCTGGCGGACGGCTACGCGCACGTCATGGACCACGAGGTCTGGCTGGAGAACGTCCACATCCCGGAGTACACCCAGGGCACCTGGACGAACCACGCCCCGCGGCGCCGGCGCAAGCTGCTGCTGAACCGCAGGGAGATCGCGAAGATCGAGCAGAAGACCGACGAACCGGGCTGGACGCTGGTCCCCCTCGCCCTGTACTTCCGGGACGGTCGCGCGAAAATCGAGATCGGGCTGGGCCGTGGTAAGAAGTCCTACGACAAGCGCCAGGCCATCGCCAAGCGCGAGGCCGACCGCGAGATGCAGAAGGCGGCCGCGGCCCGGCTCAGGAGACGGTGAAGGGTGTCGATGAACCTCCGAGGCCGCAGCACGGCGCGCCGGACGATCTCGGTGGGGGCGTGCGCCGTCCTCGTCGGCGGCTCGGCGTCGGCGTGCTTCGCCGAGCAGTCGGCGATGCCCGCCGTCCGTGACTTCCTGGTCGCCTGGGAGGTCGGCAACTACCAGGCCGCCGCCGGGCACACCATGGGCGCCGACAAGGCGCAGGTGGCCGCCGCCCTCGGAGGGGTGCGCAGCCAGCTCGACGCGGCGGCGCTGAAGCTCGGCATGCTCAAGGTCGTCAAGAGCGGCGACACCGCCACCGCGCAGTTCTCGGTCAAGATCGACCTGGGGGAGAACGGCGAGCCCTGGACCTACAACAGCTCGATGAACCTGCAGCGCGCGGGCTCCGGCTGGAAGATCCGCTGGGCGCCGTCGATCATCCATCCGAGCCTCAAGGAGGGCCAGCGGCTCGCGGTGGTCACCCGGGTGCCGCAGCGCGCCCAGGTCCAGGACCAGAACTCCCGGACGGTGCTGAAGGCCGTCCCGGCCGACCTGGTGGGGGTCCGCCCCGGGCAGCTGAAGGACCCGAAGGCCACCATCACCCAGATGGTGAAGACCACCAAGATCGAGGGCGGTCGGCGGCTGGACGGCGAGCGGCTGCTCGGCCGCGTCCAGTCCGCGCCCCCGCAGAACTTCCTCCCGCTGCTCACCCTCCAGCGCTCCAGCGGCGACAAGCTGATCGAGCGGCTCAAGCACGTGGACGGCCTGGAGTTCAAGGTCGTCAACGCGCCGATCCAGCCGCAGTTCGCGCCGGAGGTCGTCGGCAGGCTGGGCGCGGCCACCGCCGACCGCCTGCAGCAGGTCGGCGCCCCCTACCAGCCGGGCGACACGATCGGCGTCAGCGGCCTGCAGCTGCTGCTCCAGCGCCGCCTCGCCGGCACCCCCTCGATCGAGGTCGTCGCGCAGGACCCGGAGGGCAAGGACATCACGCCGCTGCGCTCGTGGAGCGGCCACGACCCGGCGCCCATCGTCACCACCCTGGACCGCAAGATCCAGCCGCGGGCCGACCAGGCGCTGGCGAAGCTGAAGTACCCGGCGTCGCTGGTGGCGCTGCGTCCAGGCACCGGTGAGGTGCTGGCCGTGTCGAACCACCGCACCGGCGACCGCGACCAGGCCATGGAGGGCCACTACCCGCCCGGCATGGCGTTCTCGTTCGTCACCGCGGACGCGCTGCTGCAGAACGGCGTCCCGAAGACCACCCAGGCGGAGTGCCCCGCCACGGCCGAGGTCGGCGGGCAGTCCGTGTCCAACCCGTCGGGGAAGGCGGCCCGCACCAGCACGCTGGAGCGCGCCTTCTCGGTGAACTGCGCGACGACGCTGGCCCAGCTCGCCGGGAAGCTGCCGCCGCAGGCGCTGACGCAGTCGGCGGCGCGGTTCGGCCTCGGCAAGGACTGGGGCGGCATCTTCCCGTCCTACGCCGGGACGATCCCGACGCCCGCGAACGACGGGCAGAAGGCGCTGGTCGCGACCGGTCAGGGCGGCGTCACCGTCTCGCCGCTGGCGATGGCCGCCGCGGCGGCGGCCGTGTCGTCGGGCGCGTGGCGTCCGCCGTTCATCACCAAGGACCCGGTGGACACCCCGTCCGCGCAGCCGAACGTGCTCAACCCGATCGCGACCGGCGACCTCAAGCGGATGGTGCGCAGGTCCGTCCAGGCGGGCGCGGCGAAGGACGCCAACGTCACCAACGGGGGCCAGGTCTCGGGCATGACCGCCGTGGTGAACTACCAGGAGGGCGGCCAGACCAAGACCGTCTCCTGGTTCGTCGGCTTCCGCGACGACATGGCGTTCGCGATGGCGATCGAGGGCAAGGTGAACGCGGCGAAGGTCGCGTCGCTGTTCCTCAACGGCACCACGCCGAGCCCGCCGACCGCGACCAAGCCGCCGACCGGCTCGGGCTCGGGCTCGGGCGGCTCGGGTTCCGGCTCCGGTTCGGGTTCGGGTTCCGGGTCGGGCAACACCGGAGGACGCCAGCCGTCCTCGGGCGGCAACGGCGGCAACGGCGGGACCGGTGGCACCGGCGGTAACGGCGGCACCGGAGGGACGGGCGGCAACGGCGGTACCGGAGGGAACGGCGGCCAGACGCCGGGACGCTAGGGCGCTCCCGAACCCCCTGACCACACTTCCGTCACCCGCCGTGAGTGTTCGGTGACCATTTTACGATCCCTTGACGTGATGGACGCAACCATCCGCAGTCGTCGGCACGTCTTCCAGGGTGACTGAGGCACCGCTCGGGGGGTTGCGGTCCCAGTCGCAGTGATGAGACCAGAGCCTCGTCTCGGGGGAGGCTCTGCCGTCCGGACCGGCCTGACCCTGCCGGTCGGCCCCGGTGGGCGCGACGTGATCGTCGCCGCCCACCGGGGCGTCACATTTCTCCGGCCACCGGGAATCCCGTTGGCATCCGCGACGTTGACCTACTAGTGTCTGGTGATGGACGCCCCGGCGTCCGGATTCTTGACAAGTCCACATGGGGGTGACCGGTCTCGACTTCGGTAGGTCGAGCCAGGGGAAGCGGGTCGAGGGTTGCTGTTGTGACCTCGTAAATCCTGTGACAGCAAACCTATAACTGCCAACAAGAAGCAGTCCGAGTTCGCTCTCGCCGCCTGAGGCGAGTAGCGACTCTGCCGGCCCGGGTACGTCTCCGCCCCGGGACCCGGCATCATCAGGAGACTCCACTCTGCCGCCCGGTCGCGGGGCGGTAGGGAACATCTAACAGCGACTGAGCCCGTCGGCGACTCGCCTGCGAGAGCGCCGGGGCTGAGAAAACGTCATGCAGGCTGCACCCGGAGAAGCCCTGACTCATCACCGAAGGACGCGGGTTCGATTCCCGCCACCTCCACTACCTGGCCCCGGGGCCGGAAGCGACACGCTTCCGG
>NZ_QURH01001038.1 GCF_003428695.1 Actinomadura logoneensis | reverse complement strand
CCCGGCCGTCCGACGGGCTGGTCTCGGCGCTGCGCGCCGCGCACGCGCGGGGCGCGCGGGTCGTCGGGCTGTGCTCGGGCACGTTCGCGCTGGCCGCGGCCGGGCTGCTGGACGGCCGGTCCGCCACCACGCACTGGCGGATGGCCGACGAACTCGCCGCGCTGTACCCGCGGGTGGTGGTCCGCTCGGACGACCTCTACATCGACCACGGCGACGTCGCGACCAGCGCCGGGACGGGCGCGGCCGTCGATCTGGCGCTCGCGCTCGTCCGGCGGGACTGCGGCGCCGCGCACGCCGCCGAGATCGCCCGGCACATGGTGCTGCCGCCGCACCGGGACGGGGGCCAGCGGCAGTACTCGCGGTTGACGCCGCGCCCGGGGCAGGCGGCCGAGGAGACCCTGGCCTCGGTGGTCGCGTGGGCGGAGGCCAACCTGCACCGGCCGATCGGGGTCGAGGACCTCGCGGCGCACGGCGCCGTCTCGCCCCGGACGCTGGCCCGGCTGTTCGAGCGGGGGCTCGGCGTCGCGCCCGGCCGGTGGCTGCTGCGGCGGCGCATCGAGGCGGCCCGCACGCTGCTGGAGCGGACGGACGCGAGCGTCGAGACCGTCGCCGCCGCGTGCGGCTTCCCCGACCTGTCGAACTTCCGGCGCCGGTTCGCCGCCGAGACCGGCACGACGCCGGGACGGTACCGCCGGATGTTCTCCACCCCGGGATGGAGGAACTGAACTCCCGCTCCGCTCCGATTCTCCGGCGCGCCGCGCTCCGTAGCTTCGAGGTATGAGCACTCCGGTGAACGTCCTGGTCGTCCTGCTGGTCCTGGCGCTGGTGCTGCGGCGCCAGCTCAGGGCCCAGCGGATCGACGAGGCGAGGCTGTACACGCTTCCGGTGGTCCTCGTCGTCGCCGGGCTCGCGCAGGGCGGGCTGGTCGACCACGCGCACGTGGCCGTCAGCGTCGCGCTGCTGGCGGGGGAGGCGGTCACCGGGCTCCTGCTGGGCGCGATGCGGGCCGCCACGATGCGGCTCTGGCGGGAGCCGGACGGTTCGCTCTGGCGGCGCGGCGGCGGCCTGACGATCGCCGCGTGGGTCGTGTCGATCGCCGTCCGGGCCGGGACGACGGGGCTCGCGGCCGTCCTCGGCGTCCACACGGGCTCGGGGAACCTGCTCGCGTTCTTCGGCGTGTCCCTGCTCGCCCAGTACGCGGTCACCGACGTCCGGGCCCGTCCGCTGCCGGCCCCGCGCTCGGGCGTTAGCGTCGCGGCATGAGCGAACGTCCGGTGACGCGCCCCTCCCGCGGTTCCGCGCAGGGCGCGTCCTCCGAACCGTCCGAGGGCCGGAAGACGCGCGAGGGGCCGCTGCGGTGGATCGGACGGTATGTGGCGTTCCCGGGAGGGACGGACACCTGCGGCACGGAGGAGGCCCCTCCACCCGGCGACCGCGTCGGCCAGATCGTCGCGCGCGGCTGGCTGCTGCTCTGGGCGCTCGGCTTCTACACGCTGGCGGTCGTGAAGTCGGGGCCGCACTCGGTCCCCGGCTGGACGGGCCTCACCGTCCTGAACGTGCTCGCCGTGGGCGGTCTGGCCTGGGCGCTGCTCGGGTTCGCCCGCGACGCGGCGTCCCGGTGGGTCCTGCTGCCGCTCGGAGGCGCCGTCGTCACCGCGATCGGCGCGAACGCCATCGAGTCGCACGTGGGGGCGACCACCCTCGCCTACGTGGCGGCGGGCATCGCCGCGGCCCGCCGCCCGGGCCGGGACGGCGCGCTGTTCACCGCCGGGTCCGCCGCCGTCCTCGCGGGCTTCCAGCTCGCCACCCGGCATTCGGTGGACGGCTGGTCGGTGCTCGCGTTCGTCGGCGTCTACGCCGCGGCGCTCGCGCTCCGCGAGCGGCGCTGGCGGCGGCGCTCGGAGGCCAACGAGGCGACGCTCGCCGAACGGTCCCGGATGGCGCGCGAGATCCACGACATCCTGGCGCACTCGCTGTCGGCGCAGATCGTCCACCTGGAGGGGGCGCGGCTGCTGCTCGTCCGGGACGGCGAACGCGAACGGGTGCTGGAGCGGGTCGAACGCGCGCAGCGCCTCGCCCGCACCGGCCTGGAGGAGACCCGGCGCGCCCTGGCCGCGCTGCGCGGCGAGGCGCCGCCGCCGGCCGAGGCGCTCGCCGAACTCGCCGACGAGTTCCGCGCGGCGACGGGCCGTCCGGCGGAACTGGAGATCATCGGCACACCGCACGACCTCACCTCGGCCAAGGCCCTCGCGCTGGTCCGCACCGCGCAGGAGGCGCTCACCAACGTCCGCAAACACGCGCCCGGCGCGTCCGTGCGGATCCGCCTGGACCACCGTCCGGACGCCGTGGAGCTGACCGTCGCCGACACCGGCGGCACCGAGGAGCCCGCCGTCGCGACCGGCGGCGGGTACGGCCTGGTCGGTATGCGGGAGCGCGCCGAGCTGGTTGGTGGGACCCTGGAGGCAGGACCGGACGGCGAGGGCTTCCGGGTGGCGCTTCGGATACGGGTGTGACGGACGAACGAGTGACGCGGGTCGTCGTCGTGGACGACCAGACGGTGGTGCGCGAAGGCCTCGTGCTGCTGCTGGAACTGCTGCCGGGACTGGAGGTCGCGGGCTCGGCCGCCGACGGCGCGGAGGCGCTGGAGGTGGTGGCGCGCGTGGCGCCCGACGTCGTGCTCATGGACCTGCGCATGCCCCGCATGGACGGCGTGGAGGCGACCGCGCGGATGCGTGAGCTGCACCCGGGGGTCGAGGTGGTGGTGCTGACCACCTACGCCGACGACGAGTCCGTCTTCGCCGCGCTGCGCGCCGGCGCCCGCGGCTACCTCACCAAGGACGCCGGCGCCGACGAGATCGCCCGCGCCGTCGAGGCCGTCCGGGGCGGCCACGCGCAGCTCGACCCGGCCGTCCAGCGCCGCCTGGTGGAGGCGGTCACGGCCGCGGAGCCGCGGTCCAAGCCGCGCGGCACCGGCCTCCCCGACAACCTGACCCGCCGCGAGGCGGAGGTGCTGGGCCTGATCGCGCGCGGCCGGTCCAACGCCGAGATCGCGCGCGAGCTGTTCATCAGCGAGGCCACGGTGAAGACCCACATCAACAACCTGTTCGCGAAGGCCAACCTCCGCGACCGCGCCCAGGCCGTAACCTACGCCTTCCGCAACGGCCTGGCCCCCACAAACGACTGACCCTCGCCACCCCCGCCCCGAACCCACTGGACGCGCCTACCGCTGAGACGCTCGCCAAGTTCATCGACGCGGGTCTGCTGAAGACCCTCTCCTACACACGCTGGAGTCACGTAATGGGCACCGTGGTCCACCACAGGTCACCGCTCTTCGACACCCTTCGCGATCGGGCCCGCTCTGAGGGGGAGGCTGATGGGCTGGCCAAGGGTGAAGTGCGGGAGGCTCGGAGGAAGCTGGTCCGGGTGCTCAAGAAGCGGGGGCTCGACGTTCCGGACGAGGCGCAGGAGCGGATCGACTCGTGTGACGACCGGGCCGTGCTGGATCTCTGGTTCGACCGGGCGCTCGAGGCCGGGAGTGCCGCGGAGGTCTTCGGCGACGAATGATCCCGGCCTCGGTCGCCGGGAGGCGGCGCCGGGCATGGTGATGCCCAGGCACCCGGCGGTTAGAGGGCTGCCATGAGGCGGGTTCTGTGGGTTGCGGGGGAGCCCCAGGCGGTGTGGAGGGCTCGGGCCTTGCGGATCCAGAGGGACGGGGCGTACTCGTCGGTGTAGCCGATGGCGCCGTGGACCTGCAGCGCGGTCTTGGCGGTCCGGTAGGCGGCCTCGGCGGCGGCGATCTTGGCCGCGGCCGTGTCGCGGGGGAAGTCGGCGGTGCCGTGGGCCAGGGCCGCGGCGTGCACCAGCGGACGGGCGAACTCCAGGTCGATGAGGGCGTCGGCCAGGTGGTGCTTGACCGCCTGGTACTCGCCGATCGGGTGGCCGTACTGGTGCCGGGTCCTCGCGTAGTCGACCGAGACCTCCAGGAGGCGGCGGCCCACGCCGAGGTGCTGGGCGGCGCAGGCGAGGGCGGCCAGGTCGAGGGCCGTTCCGTCCGCATCGCCGAGCTCGCGGGTGGGCGTGACCTCGAAGAGCCGCCGGGCCGGGTCGATGGACGGACGGAGCATCCCGGTGGGCTCGGCCTCGTGCAGGACGCCGTCCTGGACGGTCAGGACCAGGTCGGCGGTGTCGGCGTCGAGGGCGTAGGGCGCGGCGAGTGAGACCAGGGCCTCACCTGCGGCGATGCGGGGTAGCCAGCGCGTTTCGCCGGCCGCGGTCAGCAGGGCCGCGGCCGTGGCGGTCTCCACCAGCGGGCCGGGGACGGCGTGGCGCCCCAGTTCGTGCATGGCGATGACGAGTTCGACCGGGAGCAGTCCCGCGCCGTCGTGCTCCTCGGGGACGGTCAGCGCGAAGACGCCCGCCTCGGCCAGGGACGTCCACAGGCGGCGGCCCGGGGCGTGGTCGCCGGACGCCCAGGAGCGGATCACCGACGGCGTGTCCGCCTGGTCGAGGAGTTTGTCGAGGCTGGACGCGAACAGGCGCTGTTCCTCGGACGGGACGAACCTCATCGGGCCCCCCTGGGCAGGCCGAGCACGCGCTCGGCGATCACGTTGCGCTGGACCTCGTTGGTGCCCGCGTAGATCGGGCCCGCGAGGGAGAAGACGTAGCCCTCCAGCCAGTCGCCGTCCAGTTCGCCGTCCGGGCCGAGCAGGTCGAGGGCGGTCTCGTGCAGCTCGATGTCGAACTCGGACCAGAACACCTTGTTCAGGCTCGACTCCGCGCCGATGTCGTCGGTCCGTGAGATCGTCTCGAAGCCTTTGAGGCGGTAGGCGCGGGCCTTGAGCCAGGCGTTCGCGACCCGGTCGCGCAGGGCCGTGTCGGACGGGTCGCCGCGGTCGCGCCAGAGGGCGAGGAGGCGGTCGGCGGCGGCGGTGTAGCGGCCGGGGGAGCGCAGGGTGAGACCGCGTTCGTTGCCCGCGGTGCTCATCGCCACCTTCCAGCCGTTGCCGGGTTCGCCGATGACGTCCTCGTCGGGGACGAACACGTCGTCGAGGAAGAGCTCGGCGAACGCGGGTTTGCCGTCGAGGCGGCCGATCGGCCGGATCGTCACCCCGGCCGCGTCCAGCGGGAACATCAGGTAGGTCAGGCCGCGGTGCCGCTCCGAGCCGGGGTCGGAGCGGAACAGGCCGAACGCGCGGTCCGCGAACGCGGCGCGCGAGCTCCAGGTCTTCTGGCCGTTCAGCAGCCAGCCGCCGTCCGCGCGGGTGGCGGTGGAGCGCAGCGCCGCGAGGTCGCTGCCCGCGCCCGGCTCCGACCACGCCTGTGCCCAGATCACCTCGCCGCGCGCCATCGGCGGCAGGACGCGCCGGAGCTGGTCGGGCGTGCCGTGCTCGAACAGCGTCGGGGCGAGCAGGTTGACGCCGTTCTGCGAGACCCGGCCGGGCGCGCCCGCCGCGTAGTACTCCTCCTCGAAGATCAGCCATTCGAGCGGGGAGGCGCCGCGTCCGCCGTACTCCTCCGGCCAGTTGACCGTCGCGTAGCGGTCCGCGCCGAGCGTGCGCTCCCAGGCGCGGTGGGCGGCGAAGCCCTCGGCGGTCTCCAGCGAGGGCAGCGGCTCGGCGGGGACGCGGGCGCGCAGCCAGGCGCGGGCCTCCGCGCGGAACGCCTCGTGGGCGGGGGAGAAGTCGAGGTCCATCAGCGGCGGCCTCACCTTCCGAGAATTTACCTAACAACCGTTTGGTAGATTAAACCACGCGACCGCGCGACCGCCCGGTGGGAGCGCCTACGCCGTCGGCCGTCCGGAGGAAACCGGAGGGCGGGCAAGAGTCGGCAATCCTCGGGTCAAGTCGGTCGAGGGCCGCTGATCTTCGGCGCAGCATGGGACGGCTTCCCCGCCGCGCGACCGAGAGGACGGCCTGGTGCCCAAGAGCTGGATGATCGCCGACTTCCTGCGCCCGTACGCGCAGTGGCGCATCGACCGGGCCGACGAGCGCGACGACGGGCGCAACGCCCGCGCCGCCATCGGGCTGATCGACGCCGCCGCGTACGCGATGCAGCTGGACGACGGCGACCGGCTCATCATCCGCCTCGCGAGCGCCGGCTGCTTCGACTCAGAGCGGTTCGACCCCGGCGCCGACGGCGAACGGCTGGTGCGCCGCTGGCACTACGACGGCCTGGACGGCGCTCCCCGCGACCTGCTGGCCGCCCTCGCGGACGCCGCCGAGCACGGACGCGGGGACACCGCGCCTCCGCCGCCCCGGACCTCCCCTCGCTGGCGCGCGCTCGGCGGGTCTCACCGGGCGCTCGACGACATCCCCTCGCCCGAGGAGGAGGCCGCAGCCGCCTGGTTCGCGCAGGCGACGGGCAAATGCCCCATGGACGCGCTGAATGTGGACGATCCGCAGGCGCGTCCGGCGGACACCCCCGCGCCTGAGTCGCCGCGTTTCGCAGAAGGCGGCGACGCGTATCCCGCGGACGCCCCCGCGCCTGAGTCGCCGCGTTTCGCGGAAGGCCGCGACGCGTGTCCCGCGCACGCGGACAGCCCGAGCGGTGCGGATTCCCGCTTCTCCGAGCCGGACGGAACGGAGAAGCGGAGTTCCCGTCACGTGGACGGCCCAGGGGCGCGAGGCGAGGGCGGGAAAAGTCAGGTCAGGCGCGCCGGGAAAGGCGGCGCGCCGTCCCCGCGACCGCCCAGGCCCCGGCGCGGCTGAGTTTCGGGCCTGAACAAGCGACCGCTCGACAAGTTACCTTGGCGGGGACCGCCGCCCCCGGGGACGGCCCGCCGAGGAAGGGACGACCATGCCCGATGTCGAGCACATGAAGGCCACGATGCGCCGTTACGTGGAGCTGTTCAACGCGGGCGACCCGGTCGCGGTCGCGGGCCTCTTCGCCGATGACGCGGTGATCGAGGACCCGGTCGGCAGGCCCGAGACGAAGGGCCGCTCCGCGATCGAGAAGTTCTACACCGACTCGATCTCGACGGGCGTGAAGCTGACGGCGCACGAGGTCTGCGGCTCGTACGGCGACCGGAGCGCCATGCGTTTCTCCGCCGACCTGCCCAATCTGCACATCGACGGCATGGAGGTCATGACGTTCGACGGGGAGGGCAAGGTCACCCGGATGGAGGCGTTCTGGGGGCCCGGCGACTACCGGTCGGTCTGAACCCCTCGGCGACTCTGTCCGTCTTGCCGCAATTCTCGGGCGCGGAATTCCGGCGTCCTGAATCCTATTTGTCCGGGTGTTACGCGTGTGGGGGATTTGTGTGCGGCGGTCGCGCGATGCGGAGCGGGCGCGGGCCGTCCGCCGGGTCACGGGCGCATTCAGCTTTTATCAAGGCGGCGCAGCGGACGGTCGGCGGATGATCACCCTCTGCGGAGATGCCGGGCAGGTCCGGCGGGGCGAGTAGGGGACGGTCCCGAAACAACGGCCGGAAGATCCGCAAATTCCGCCCGCTCGCGGGCTGGAGAAGATATGCTATGAATGTCTCGAAGGTCATCTTATTGCGAGTGAGCTGACCGACGCGCAGAACACCGGCCACCTTTCTGCGAGGGTGGCCGGTGTTTCGCTTTGTGGGCGGTTCGGCCTGGTTCCCGGCTTCGTTTCCCCGGACGCGGCCCCGGGTATCGCCTCCCTAACGTCCATGTCGTCCCCCCGGAACGGTGGAAGCCGGGGGTGAGTTGTGCGGGACGTCGAGAACGACTGGGACGTCCGGACCATCGAGGCCAGGGCGCGGGCCCTCACGCCGGATCTGGTCGCCGAGCTCGAACGGCTCGCGGGCATCCCCTCGATCGCGTTCCCCGGCCATCCGCCCGACGAGGTCCTGCGCGCCCACGACCACGTCGTCCGGATGCTGGCCGAAGCGGGCGTCCGGGACGTCGGCGCGATCCGGCTGCCGGACACGCCGCCGGTGATCACCGGGTCCGTCCCGGCCCCCGAGGGCGCGCCGACCGTCCTGCTCTACGCCCACTACGACGTCCAGCCGCCCGGGGACGAGGCGCTCTGGCGGTCGCCGCCGTTCACCCCCACCAGGTACGAGGAGGACGGCGCCGAGGCGATCAGGGCACGCGGCATCGCCGACGACAAGGCCAACCTCATCGCCCACCTCGGGGCGATCCGGGCATGGGACGGCCGCCCGCCGGTGGGCGTCAGGATCGTGTTCGAGGGCGCCGAGGAGTGGGGCAGCCCGCTGGACGAGTATCCGGCCGCGCATCCCGAGGCGTTCCGGGCCGACGCGATGGCCATCGCCGACATGGGCAACCTCCGCGCCGGCCGGCCGACGCTGACGGTCGCGCTGCGCGGCGTCGCGGACGTGATCGTGGAGGTGCGGACGCTCGAAGGGGCCAAGCACAGCGGCAACTTCGGCGGCCCCGCCCCGGACGCGATGCTCGCGCTCGTCCGCGCCCTGGCGAGCCTGCACGACGACAACGGGGACGTCGCGGTCGAGGGCCTGCGGCGCGAGCCGTGGACCGGTCCGTCCCTCACCGACGTCGAGTTCAGCGAGGCCGCCGGGGTCGAGCCGGGGATGCCGCTGCTCGGCACCGGCACGCTCGGCGAACGGCTCTGGTCCGGGCCCGCGATCACCGTCACCGGCGTCGACGCGGTGCCGGTGGACCGGGCCGCCGGCGCGTGCGTCCCGTACGCCCGCGCCAAGATCAACCTGCGGGTCCATCCCGGCCAGCCCGCCGGGGAGGCCCGGGCCGCGCTGATCCGGCACCTGGAGGCGCAGCGGCCGTTCGGCATCCCGCTGACCGTCTCGGCGGCGGGCGAGCCGGGCGACGGGTACCGCGCCGGGCCGGACGGGCCGGCGACGCGGGCGATGACCGAGGCGATGCGCGCCGCGTACGGGACCGAACCGGTGCGGATGGCCGCCGGAGGCGCGATCCCGCTGGTCAGCTCGCTGCACCGGGCCGTCCCGGACGCGGAGGTGCTGCTGTTCGGGGCGCAGGACGGCAGGTGTGAGCTGCACGCCCCCAACGAGCGCGTCCTGGTGTCCGAGCTGGAGAACACCGTCGTGGCGGAGGCCCTGTTCTTCGCCGAGTTCGCCGCCCGCTGGGGGAAGTGACATGAGGAGTCGGGGGTGTCCGCCATGAGCCGCGAACCGGTCGCGTCCGTGCTCGTCCTCTTCGGCATCACCGGGGACCTGGCGCGCAGATCGCTGCTGCCCGCGCTGTACCGGCTGGCCGAACGCGGCCGGCTGCACATCCCGGTGATCGGGGTGACGCGCCGCTCCTGGACCGACGACGACCTGCGCGCCCACGTCCGCGCCGCGCTCGAGGACGGCGTGGACGAGGAGGTCTTCGCCGAGCTCGCGTCCCGGCTGCACGTCGTGGACGGCGACCTCACCGATCCCGCGACCTACCGGCGCCTCTGCGACGCCGTCGCGGACGCGCCGTTCGTCGCGCACTACATGGCCACCCCGCCGACCCAGTTCCGGACCATCGCCGACCAGCTCGCGCGCGCCGGCCTCAACCACGACGCCCGTCTGGTCGTGGAGAAGCCGTACGGGCACGACCAGGCGTCCGCCCGCGCCCTGGACGAGGAGCTGCACCGCGCGTTCGGCGATGAGGCGATCTTCCGCGTCGACCACTACCTCGGCTCGGAGTCCGTCCGGGGGCTGTCGGTCGCGCGGTTCGCCAACCCGCTCATCGACGCCATGCTGAACCGGGACTTCGTGGACTCCATCCAGATCACGATGGCCGAGGACTTCGACGTCTCCGACCGGGGCAGCTTCTACGATCCGACCGGCGCCGTCCGCGACGTGGTCCAGAACCACCTGATGCAGATCCTCGCGCTGCTGACGATGGACCCGCCGTCCGGGCGGGACGCCCTGTCGGAGAACGTCGCGAAGTGGGAGCTGCTGCGGGCGGTCCGCACGATCGAGCCGGCCGACACGGTGCGCGGCCAGTACGACGGCTACCCGAACATCCCCGGCGTGCATCCCGACTCGACGACCGAGACGTTCGTCGCCGCCAGGCTCTGGATCGACAACTGGCGCTGGAAGGACGTCCCGGTCTTCATCCGGACGGGCAAGTGCCTGCCGGTGACGGCGACCGAGGCGATCGTCCGGTTCAAGACCCCGCCCGTCGCCCTCTACGGCCGTCCGGAGCCCAACCTCTTCCGGTTCCGCCTGCACAAGCGGCACGGGCTCGGGCTGGACGTCTCGGTGAACCGTGCCGAGGGCCACCCCGCGCAGACCGCCGCCGTCCCCGTGCACCTCACGCCGATGGTGAGCGCCGACCTGCCGTACGAGAACATCCTGGAGGCCGCGATCGTCGGGGACGCCTCGGCCTTCGCGTCCTTCCCCTTCATTGAGGAGTCCTGGCGCATCGTCTCGAGGATCCTCGACACCGAGGAGAGCCCGCGCCGCTACCTTCCGGGCACCTGGGGGCCGGACTCCGCCGCGCGCCTGCCCGGCCCGGCCGGCTGGCACCGGGTCGCCGGCGCCTGAGCCTTACCTCCGACGTCATCGCCGGGACGCACCGGCCTGCTCCAAGATCGTTCCAACACCGGAACGCACCCTGGAGGCTCCCGATGACGACCACCCGCGCCACCGTCGAAGACCTGCTCGGCCGCATCGCCGCGGGCGCCCCCGACCGCCTCGCCGCCCTGTTCGCCGACCCGTGCGACTGGCGGGTGAACTGGCCGGAGGCCGAGCACGGCCGTCCCGAGACGCCGTGGATCCGGCACCGCTCCACCCCGGCCGAGGCCGCCGCGCACTTTTCCCAGATCGCCGCCCACCACGTCCCGGAGGAGAACGGCACCCGGATCGACGGCATCCTCGTGGACGGCGGCGACGCGGTCGTCCTGGGCGAGATCCGGCAGACGGCCCGTCCCACCGGACGCTCCTACACGTCGCGGTTCGCGCTGCACATCACCGTCAAGGACGGCCTGATCACCCGTTACCACGTCTACGAGGACTCCCTCGCCGTCGCCGACGCCTTCCGCGCGAGCTGACCGTCGCGGCCGGGAGACGGACCGGCCCTCGACCCGCGAGTCGGCGGCAACCTAGGCTCCCTCGGGTGAGGGAGATCGTGACTTACGTCGAGATGACGTCCCGCGACCAGCTCGTCCCGGCGCCCCCCGTACCGGGCTTGGCCTTGAAGCCGCTCGGTCTGGAGTCGCCGCTGCTGGCGGACGTCCATACGAGGGTAGGCACCCCCTACGGCTGGAGAAGCGCGACGCGCACCCGGCAGGAGTGGACGGCGGGATACCAGAGCAGGACGTTCTGCCTGCTGTCGTTCGAGGACGACCCGGCCGGCGTCGTCTCCTACGATCTCCACCCCGGCGACGACGTGGAGATCGCGGCCTTCGGACTACTGCCAGAGTTCGTGGGTAAAGGCATCGGCGGATACGCGCTGACGCTCGGAATTCAGCAGGCGTGGGAGCTCGTCCCCGAGGTATCCAGGGTCTGGCTGCACACCTCAACGCTGGACCATCCCCGCGCGCTCCCGAACTACCACCGCCGAGGCTTCCGCACCTTCAAGACGGAAGAACGCGAGCGGTAGCCAGGTTCGGTTGGCGCGTCGTAGAGGCACTGATGCAACGCAGGGAGCAATGAGGTGATGACGCGCCAGCCACCTACAGGTCGAGGTCGCCGCGCTTCAGGGTCTCCGTGAACGCCCGCCAAGCGTCGGGCCCGAACGACAGCACCGAGCCGGTCGCGTCCTTGGAGTCCCGCGCGAAGAGATGCGTTCCGGATGCCGCGACTTCCACGCAGTCAGAGCCGCCGCCCTGCGAGTGCGTGCTCTTTCGCCAACTGAGTTCGACAGGGTTCATGCGGGTTCCTTCTTGAGCTCGTCGAGTAGCCGATCACGGGTCGCCTCGGGGGACAGCGCCACCTCGGCGAGGTGGCCGAAGCGGTCGGTGAACCGGCGCAACTCATCCTTCTCTTCGAGGAATCGGTAGTCGATGGTCGTCTCCAGGTAGACGATGTCACGCTCGGCAGGATCAGTGAAGCCGAGATAGGTGAAGGACTCTCCGGCTCCCGGATAGAGACCGGCGATGGCGGGGATGAGCCGGAGTTCGACGTTCTCCTTGCCCGCCATCTCGACGAGGTGCTTGAGCTGCGTCACTCGTACGTCGTGAGGTCGAAGGCGGGTGATGACGTTCTCGTCGATGACCGCTTGAAGGCGGACAGGGGACTCGGCGCGCGACAGCAGTCGTTGTCGTTCGAGGCGGGCGTTGACGTGGCGCTCGACTTCCGCCGGGTCGTCGATTCCGGCGGTAAGAGTGACCGCCTCGATGTAGCCCTGTGTTTGGAGCAGGCCGGGGACGAAGGTGTTCTGGAAGGTCCTGACGAATGATGCCCCGGCCTCGAAGCCGGGGAACTCGTCCCGAAAGACGTCGTTGTACCGCGACCACCAACCGCGTTGGCGACCTTCGCGGGCGAGGTTGATCAGAGCCTCGCGTTCGGCGCCCTCGATTCCGTACAGCTCGCACAGGTCGGCGACAGCGTCGCTGTTCGGCTCAATCCACTTCGACTTCTCGATGTAGTTGAGTTTGGACGGGCTCCACCGCAGGCGCTTGCAGACCTCGGTGGTCGTCATCCCCACGTTCTTGCGTGCCTGGACGAGCTTCCGGCTCACTGCGCGCTTCTTGATCGTCGGGCTGTACCCGGCGGCGTGGATCTCCGGCATGAGAGTCAGCGTGCCATCACAGGACGTGATCATTCTGGTGAATCCGGAATCAGGAAGCTCTTTTAGATTTTCGATTGAATGGATCATCGACGGATGCCACGCTGAGGCGCGACGTGACCACATTCGGCGATGAAGCCGACGTCAGCAGGGTGGTGATCGGATGGAGAATCCTCCTGGTTCGGCGGATTCGGTCGTTGGAGCGGCGCGGGTTCGGGCGGGGGAGTGTGTGACGTGGGCGCTGCCGACGGACGCGTCGTGTGCCGCCGTCGCGCGGCGTCACCTGCGCGGGGTCATGTCAGCGCTCGGCCTGGCCGACGAACTCGTGTACGACGCGTCCACGATGGTCTCCGAGTTGGCGGGCAACGTGTTCCTGCACGCGCTGGACGGCGTTCCTCGCGTTCCCGCGCTCGGAGCCCTGCCTGAGCTCTCGGTGTACCGGCGCGGTGAGAAGGCGCAGCTCGTCGCGCAGGTCTTCGACGCGACTCCCTGGAAGGGGGCGTCCCCGTGGACGGCGTCTCGGGCGGGGTTCGACAGCGAGGGCGGGCGAGGGCTCGGGATCGTGGACGCGCTCGCCGCCGAGCATGGAGGGGAGTGGGGCGTCCATCGGAGTCGGGCGCGCCTTGGAGACCCGCACAGGTCGGGCAAGGTCACGTACTTCGCGCTACCGGTAGGCGCGGCCTGGCCGTTTCCGCAGATGGACGTGGGCTACGCCCTTCGGAAGCTGCAGGCCGCGCTTGTTGCGCGCGGGTTGGGGCCGGTGCATCGGAGTGAGGGGTGGAACATGGGCGTGCTGTCCGTGCGGGCCGAGATCACGGTGTGGGCTCGGCCGCACGGATTCCACCTCACCACTCCCAGCGTCGGGACGACGCGGCACCCTCTGGTCGAGATCACTGAACTGGCGGAGCTCATCGTCCGCTGCAACGAGGATCTGGACGCGGCGGGACGATGAGTGTGGGGCGGGTCAGTCGATGGGGCCGCCGGCCACGTAGATGACCTGGCCTGAGACGAAGCCTGCGTCCGGGCTGGTCAGGTAGGACGCCGTGTGGGCGATGTCCTCTGGCTGGCCTACTCGGCCCACCGGGGTCTTCGCGGCGGCCTGGCGGACGAACTCGTCGAATTCCAAGCCGAGACGGCGGGCCGACGCTCGGGTCATGTCGCTGACGATGAAACCGGGCGCGATGGCGTTGGCGGTGATGCCGTGGCGGCCGAGCTGGAGGGCCAGGGACTTGGTGAAGCCGATGAGGCCCGCCTTGGCGCTGCCGTAGTCGACGCGGGCGGCGTCGCCGACCGCGCTGATGCTCGACATGGTGACGATGCGCCCCCAGCCCGCGTCGATCATGTGGGGGACGACCGCGCGGGTGACCAGGAACGGTCCGCGCAGGTTGACGCCGACAACCGTGTCCCACTGCTCGGTGGTCATGTCGACAAGTTCCGCGCGGGGGCCGACTCCGGCGTTGTTGACCAGGACGGTGGGCGCGCCGAGGTCGCGTACGGTCCGCGCCACGGCGTCGGTGACCTGTTCCTCGGATGCGACGTCGGCCGCGATCGGCAGGGCCCTGCCGCCTTCGCGGGTGATGGTCTCGACGGTGTCCGTGCAGTCGTCCAGGTCAAGGACCGCTACGGCCATTCCGTCCTGGGCGAGACGTCTGGCCACCGCCGCGCCGATGCCTCGGGCCGCGCCGGTCACGATCGCCACATGCGTGCTGGATGCCATGGGAGGAGCCAACCGGCTCCGACTACGCGGAACAATCGAATTAGGGCTGGGCTTAATCCATCCGCAGGGCGCTTCCCGGTGACACAGGCGGTCGGCATCAACCTCCGCGAGGCGGACGCGCCGGTTTCAGGGCCGGAGAACGCGCCGGCCGGGCGGCCCCGAAGGGACGTCCGGCCGGGAGCGGTCAGTCGGTCAGGGGGTCAGTCGACCTCGCCGCCCTGTTCGCCCGCCAGTTCGGCGGCGGTGGTGGCGGAGTCGGCCGGGTCCTCCGGGAGCGGGCCGAGCGGGCCGCCGAACGCGGCGATCGGCTGCGCCAGCGGGGCGCCCGAGCCGTCGCGGCGGCCTAGCTCCTCGTCGATGGTGATCGGCTTGCCGTTCGCGGCGCACGCCCGCAGCGGGACGACGCCCGCCCACGCCTGGATCAGGACGTCCTCGCCCTTCAGGAACCGGTGCGACCGGACACCTCCGGTGGCGCGGCCCTTGGCCGGGAAGTCGGCGAAGTCGGAGACCTTGATCGCGCCGTTCTGCGTGCCGGGCAGCGCGGTGGACGACCCGGAGACCGTCACGACCATCGCCTCCCAGTCGGGGGAGAACGCGCCGAACCAGATGACCTTCGCGCCGGCCGCGAGCTTGATGCCCGCCATGCCGCCCGCCGGACGGCCCTGCGGCCGGACCAGCGAGGCGCTGTAGTGCAGCAGCTGCGCGTCGTCGGTCATGAACACGAGGTGGTGGTCCTCGGACTCGAGCTGGACGGCGCCGACCACCCGGTCGCCGTCCTTGAGGCCGATGACCTCGAACTCGTCGCGGTTCGCCGGGAAGTCGGGGACGACCCGCTTGACCACGCCCTGCTCGGTGCCGAGCGCGAGCCCGCCGCCGGAGTCGTCGAGCGCGGCGAGCCCGACGACCTTCTCGTCCGGGTCGAGGTCGACGTACTCGGTGACCGGCGCGCCGCCCGCCAGCGACGGCGGCGACGACGTCGGCGGCAGCGTCGGCAGGTCGAGCACGTCCACCTTGATGAGGCGGCCCGCGGAGGTGACCGCGCCGACCTCGCCGCGCGCCGTCGTCCGGACCGCGGACAGCAGCACGTCGTGCGAGGACCGGGCGCCGCCGGTGGGCAGCGGGTCGGCCGTGGTCGTGCGGGCGAGCAGCCCGGTGGACGACATCAGCACGAGCACCGGGTCGTCGGCGATCTCCAGCGGGACCGCGGCGGCCTCGACCGCGCCGGACGCCTCCATCAGGACCGTGCGGCGCGGCGTGCCGTACTCGGCGGCGACCGCGCCCAGCTCGTTGGACACGACCCGGCGCAGCTTCTTCTCCGAGTCGAGGATGGCGGTCAGCTCGGCGATCTCGCGGCCGAGCTGCTCCTTCTCCTTCTCCAGTTCGAGCCGGTCGTAGCGGGTGAGGCGGCGCAGCGGCGTGTCGAGGATGTACTGCGCCTGGATCTCCGACAGCTCGAAGATCTGCATCAGCCGCTGCTTGGCCTGCGCCGAGTCGTCCGACTGGCGGATGACCTGGATGACCTCGTCGATGTTGAGCAGCGCGACCAGCAGGCCGTCCACCAGGTGCAGGCGGTCCTCGCGCTTCTTGCGCCGGAACATCGACCGGCGCCGGACGACCTCGATGCGGTGGTCGACGTACACCTGGAGCAGTTCGCGCAAGCCCAGCGTGCGCGGCTGCCCGTCGACCAGGCAGACGTTGTTGATGCCGAAGGTCTCCTCCATCGGCGTCAGCCGGTAGAGGTCGGCGAGCACGGCCTCGGGGTTGAAGCCGTTCTTGATCTCGATGACCAGGCGGAGCCCGACGTTGCGGTCGGTGAGGTCCTTCAGGTCGGCGATGCCGTTGAGCTTCTTCGCCTGCACGAGCTCCTTGATCTTCGCCTTCACCCGCTCCGGGCCGACCGCGTACGGCAGCTCGGTGACGACGATGCCCTTGCGCCGGGGGGTGACGTTCTCGATCTGGACGGTCGCGCGGGTGCGGAACGTGCCGCGTCCCTTGGCGTAGGCGTCGCGGATGCCGCTGAGGTCGGTGATGCGGCCGCCGGTCGGCAGGTCGGGGCCCGGGACGAACCGCATCAGGTCGTCGAGGGTGGCGTCGGGGTGGGCGAGCAGGTGCCGGGCCGCCGCGACGACCTCGCCGAGGTTGTGCGGGGCCATGTTGGTGGCCATCCCGACCGCGATCCCGGACGCGCCGTTGACCAGCAGGTTCGGGAACGCCGAGGGCAGCACCTCGGGCTCGGTCTCCTGCCCGTCGTAGTTCGGCCGGAAGTCGACGGTGTCCTCGTCGATGGAGGCGACCATCGCCGTCGCGGCCCGCGACATCCGCGCCTCGGTGTACCGCATGGCGGCGGGCATGTCGTCGCCGCCGAGCGAGCCGAAGTTGCCGTGCCCGTCCACCAGCGGGATGCGCATCGCCCACGGCTGCGCCAGCCGGACCATCGCGTCGTAGATCGCGCTGTCGCCGTGCGGGTGCAGCTTGCCCATCACCTCGCCGACGACGCGGGCGCACTTGACGTGCCCGCGGTCGGGGCGCAGGCCCATCTCGTTCATCGAGTACAGGATGCGGCGCTGCACGGGCTTGAGCCCGTCGCGCGCGTCCGGGAGCGCCCGCTGGTAGATCACCGAGTAGGCGTACTCGAGGTACGAGCCGCGCATCTCCTCGGAGACGTCGACGTCGACGATGTTCTCCTCGAAGTCGGGCGGCGGGGGAGGGGCTTGGGATCCACGACGTGCCATGTGAAACATTGTGGACGGTCCCGGGGACAGATTCGCCCGCGACGCCCCCCGGCGCGCCGGATCGAGGAGGATTTCCGCTTGAGCCAGCTCTCCGACTTCCAGAACGAGATCTACCTCGGCGGGCTGGCCGACGTGCGGCCGGACCTGCCGACGGACCTCACCCGCCTGGCGGCGCTCGCGGAGCGGAGACTCTCGGCGGCGTCCTACGGATATCTGGCCGGGGCCGCCGGGAGCGAGGCGACCGCGCGCGCCAACCGGGACGCCTTCGACCGCTGGCGGATCGTCCCCCGGATGCTGCGCGACGTCGCCGAACGCGACCTGTCGGTGACCGTCCTCGGCACGCCGATGCCCGCTCCGGTCGTGCTCGCGCCGATCGGCGTCCAGTCGATCCTGCACCCGGACGCCGAGCTCGCGACCGCGCGCGCCGCCGCCTCGACCGGCCTGACGTCGATCCTGAGCACGGCCGCGTCCAGCACGATGGAGGACGTCGCGGAGGCCGGCGGCTCCGGCCCGCGCTGGTACCAGCTGTACTGGCCGAAGGACCGCGACCTCGCCGCGAGCTTCCTCGGGCGGGCCGAAGCCGCCGGGTACACGGCGCTGGTCGTCACGCTCGACACGTTCACGCTGGCGTGGCGGCCCCGCGACCTGGACCAGGCGTACCTGCCGTTCCTCCGGGGGATCGGGGTCGCGAACTACTTCAGCGACCCGGTCTTCCAGCGGGCGGTCGGCGGTCCCGTGACCGAAGAGAACCGGCAGGCCGCGCTGCTGCACTGGATCGGCCAGTTCGGGAATCCGTCCCTGACCTGGGACGATCTGGCCTTCCTGCGCGAGCACTGGGACGGCCCGATCGCGCTCAAGGGCATCCAGCATCCCGACGACGCCCGCCGCGCGCTGGACGCCGGGATGGACGGCGTGATCGTCTCCAACCACGGCGGACGGCAGGTGGACGGCGCGATCGCCTCCCTCGACGCCCTGCCGCTGGTGGCGGACGCCGTGGGCGGGCGGATGAGCGTCCTGTTCGACAGCGGTATCCGGACGGGCGCGGACGTGGTGAAGGCACTCGCCCTGGGCGCCGAGGCGGTTCTGCTTGGCCGGCCCTACGCGTACGGGCTCGCGCTCGGCGGCGAGGCGGGAGTGCGGCATGTGCTGCGCTGCATCCAGGCGGAGTTGGAACTGACCCTCGCGCTGTCCGGTCACCGTACGATTTCGGAGCTCACCCTGGACGCCCTCGTACGCGCCTGACATTTGTCATGGGCGACCGCTGAGAACCTCACCGATACTTCCTGACGGCCGTGACTGCACGCCAGGCCGCTCGCCGCGCAGCATGGGACACATGAGGCCGTCGGTTGTCGAGGTTCGCGATCTGCCCGTTCAGGGTCGTCCGGCTCGTCAGGCTCCTCGGGCTGGGCGAGGCAAGGTTTCGCTCAGCGTGGGCCAGGGAGAGGTGCACGCCGTCCTCGGCGGATATGGCTCGGGCAAGACGACGCTGCTCGAGACCATCGCCGGACTCCGGCCCCATACGTCAGGGACGGTGGAGGTCAAAGGCGGTGGGCCGGTGCCCGTCTGGCGTGAAGGCGGCCTGTTCTCGGGCCTCACCGTGACGGAGGTCGTGGACGCCTGGCGCCGTTGGACGCTCGACCCGCTCACCCGCGCCGACGCCCTCCGCCTGACCGGGCTCACGGACCGCGCGTCCGTCGCGTTCGAGCGCCTGGACGACGCCGAACGCCGTCTCCTGGACCTGACGCTCGCCCTCGTCGGGCGCTCCGACCTGCTCCTGCTGGACGAGCCGTTCACCGGGCTGGACGGGCCGTCGGCGGACCGCGTCTGGGGCGTCCTGCGTTCCCTGGCGGACGAGGGGACCGCCGTCCTGTTCACCACCCGCGAGATCGATGAGGCCTGCCGGGCCGACCGTGTCACCGTCCTGGACGGCGCCCTGCCCGTTCCGGCGCGCGCAAGGCGCGCGGCCTGAGCGGAGACCGGCGAGGAGGGCTCCGGCGGGCGACGGCACGGGTTCGGACTGCGGCACGGGTTCGGACTGCGGCCCAGGCGTGGACGAGGGTTCGGTGGGCGACGGCATGGCGGGGGTCGCCGTACGCTGAGCGCGTGGTGCAGCCCCGGATCCCCCGCGCGCCGGTCATCGCCGCGATCATCGTGGCGCTGACCTCGGTGTCGCTCGCCGGTCTGCTGCTCCCGGCCCTCTGGGACGAGGCGTTCGGACGCCGCGACGCCGCCCGGTTCGTCCCGGCGCTGCTCGCGGTCGCGGCCGTGTGCGGGCTCTACGGACGGCTCCTCTGGCTGAACCTGACGCGGCGGACCTCGCCCGTCCACCGGCTCGGGCTCGCCGCGATCACCCTGGTGAGCTGGGCCCTGCCCGCTCTGCTCGGGGTGGACACCGGGTGGGGGAACGCGTTGCTCGTCCCGGCGGGCCTGGTCGCGGTCGTGCTCCCGGCGCGGCAGGCGGTCGCGGTCGCGGCGGCCGGGACGGTCGCCGGGGCGGCCTGCGGCCTCGTCCTCGGGATGCGGCCCCTCGCCGTCCTGTACCAGCTCGTGGCGTTCCCGATGGTCGTGTTCTCCGGGTACATCACGGTCTGGCTGTTCCATGTCGTGCAGGAACTGCGGGAGGCGCGGGCCGAACTGGCCCGCTCCGCCGTGGGCGAGGAGCGGCTGCGTTTCGCGCGGGACCTGCACGACGTCCTCGGGCACAGCCTCCAGGCCGTCGCCCTTCGGGCGGAGGTGGCGGAGCGGTTCGCCGACCGCGACCCCGCCCGCGTGCGCAAGGAGCTGGCGGAGATCCAGACGATGGCGCGGGAGGCGGTCCGCGACGTCCGGGAGATCGTGCGGGGCCACCGCGCCACCTCGCTGCGGACGGAACTGGACGGGATGTCCGCCGTCCTCCGCGCCGCCGGGATCGCCTGCGACCGGCCCGACGTGCCCACCGGACTGCCCGCCGCCGTGCACGAACCGCTCGGCTGGGTGGTCCGCGAGGCCGCCACCAACATCCTGCGCCACTCCTCGGCCACCTGGTGCCGCATCCGGGTGGACACGGAGGACGGGACGTGCGTCCGGCTGGAGATCGTCAACGACGGCGCCGCCCGCCGGGCCGCGGCCGTGGGATCCGCGGGGTCCGCGGGGGCCGGGCCGGACGACGGCGGCGCGCCGGGGAGCGGCCT
>NZ_QURH01001036.1 GCF_003428695.1 Actinomadura logoneensis | reverse complement strand
CGGCCCGCCCGGCGGTGGTCGATGGGTCCCGCCGGCGGTCGGGGGGTCCCGGCGGTGGTCGGCGGACGGGGTCCGGCGGCCGTCGCGGGCGGGGCTCGCGGGCGGGGCTCGGCGGTGGTTGGCGGGGTGGCCGGTGGGGTACGGACGGGTCGCGGCGCGGGAAAGCACTTGCCCGATATCTGGTCGAGTGCGCATTCTGGCGGGGTGAACAACAAGGTCGTGGTGGAATCGGCGAGCACCCTTCACGGGCAGCTCCAGCGTGGACTCGGCAGGGCGGCGCGCCGCGCCGCCGAGCGGCCGGGCGCCGGTGAGTACGTGTACGACTGCCTCCGGCGGGATCCGAGATGGGACCGCCAGTGCGAGTCGCGCGGCCTGTACTACGCGCGGTTGATGGTGGACCTGGAGCTCCCGGTCGGTCCGGTCGCCGAGCACCTGTTCGACGCCGACGACCTGCTGGAGGAGGACGGCCGCTGGCCGGGCCTGAGGGTCGGGCTGGCGCTGGAGACGCTCGCGGACCTGGTCCGGCTGAGCCGCCGCGAGGCCGCCGAGCCGCTGCGCCGGTACGCCGACGAGGGCGCGCAGTGGTTCGACGCGCTGACGCTGCTCGTCCGGCTGCGCGATCCGGCGCTGGCGTGGGACCTGGACGATCTGGCGGACGGCCGCTGCGACGACCACGACCTGGCGCAACTCGCCTGGGAGGTGGACAACCCCGTCCTGGAGATGTGGGCGGCGCGCAAGCCGCGCATCGCCGCGGCGCTGGCCAAGGAGCGCGAGCGGAAGGCGCGGCGTCCGGTGGGCCGGGCGCGCGACCCGCGGGACCGGTTCGCGCTCGCCGGAGGGGCCGCCGGGGTGGGCGGTGGTGAGGGCGGCCCCTCCGACACCGAGCTGGTCGAGCTGGCCCGCCAGGGCGACGACGCGTCCGTGGCGGCGCTGTTCGAGCTGGGCCGCAGGCGCGCGCCCGCGCTGCTGGACCTCGCCGAGGAGCTGTTGCCGCAGCGCAGGCCGCGCTGGATAGGAGCCGTCGGCAAGGCCGTCGAGTTCTACGGCCCGGAGGCGCTGCCCCGGGCGCGCGTGTGGGCGACGTCCTCCGGCCCGTGCGCGTACGTCGGCCTCCGGATGATCGCCAACCACGGCACCCGGCAGGACATCCCGCTGCTCATGGACGAGTTGACCGACGCGCTGGAGCGCGGGGCGTGGGGCGCGGCGGCCGAGCCCGTCGAGGGCCTGGGCAGGCTCCGCGCGGGGCAGGCCGTCCCGCTGCTGAAGTCCGCGTGGACCGACACCGAGTACGCGTTCCTGCGCCGCCGCATCCTGAGGGCGCTGGTCCGCACCGCGCCGCACACCGCCGAGTCCTACACGGTCGAGGGGCTGTGGGACTGCGAGGAACCGGTCCGGCGGACGGCCGCGGCGTCCGCGCCGATCACCGAGGAGACCCGGACCCGGTTGCAGCGCCTGGAGCACGACACCGCCGAGAGTCCCGAGGTGCGGGCGTCAGCGGCGTCCCGCCTCGCGCACTGAGTCCCCCGCCGCTCCCCCCGCTCCCGCCTTCGCGGTTCCGCCTTCCGGCTCGGGCTCCCGGCTCCGCGTCCCGCCGGACCGGTGTGATCATTCTTGTGCGGGGGCGGGACGCGGCGACTAGGATTCGCTCATGCGTTCGATCAGCGTCGCCGAGCGGCGGGCCCGCCTCGGCATCAGGCACCGGCTCGCCGCGGACGTCCGCACCGACGACCCCCTGGCGGTCGCCCGGTCGCTGACCGCCCTCCACGCCACCGACCCGGCGTCGGTGTTCCTCCAGGTCGCGGCGCGCGGGCGCACCACCGGACCGGGGCACGTGGAGAAGGCGCTCTACGACGACCGGACGCTGCTGCGGCTGCTGGCGATGCGCCGCACGATGTTCGTCGTCCCGACCGACTTCCTGCCCGCGCTGCAGGCGGCCGTCGCCGACCCGCTCGCCGTCAAGCAGCGCGCCCGGTACACCAAGCTCATGGCGGACGGGGGGCTCGGCGGCGACGACGTGGACGCCTGGCTCGCCGACGTCGAGGAGTCGACGCACCGGGCGCTGCTGGAGCTCGGGGCCGCGACGGGCGCGCAGCTCAGCGCGGCCGAGCCGCGGCTGCGCTCGCAGGTCCTCCTCGCCCCCGGCAAGTCGTACGAGAGCATGACCAACATCACGACGTGGGTGCTGGTCACGCTGGGCTGCGAGGGCCGGATCGTCCGGGGCCGTCCGAACGGGACGTGGGTCAGCAGCCAGTACGTGTGGTCGCCGATCGAGACGTGGCTGCCGGACGGCGTGCCCGCGCTGCCGCTGCCCGAGGCGCGGGCCGAGGTCGTCCGCCGCTACCTGCGCGCGTTCGGCCCCGCGACCGCGCTCGACGTCAAGTGGTGGACGGGCTGGACGGCGGGCGAGGTGAAGAAGGCCCTCGCCGACCTCGAGACCGCCGAGACCGACGCGGGACTCGTCCTCGCCGACGACCTGGAGCCGGTGCCCGCGCCCGAGCCGTGGGCCGCGCTGCTGCCCGCGCTGGACGCCACGCCGATGGGATGGAAGGAACGCGACTTCTACCTCGACCCCGCCCACGTCCCGGCGCTGTTCGACCGCAACGGCAACATCGGCCCGTCGGTGTGGTGGGACGGCCGGATCGTCGGCGGCTGGAGCCAGGACGCCGGCGGCGCGGTCGTGTTCCGCCTCCTGGAGGACGCGGGCGCCGCCGCGAAGGCCGCCGTCGAGGCCGAGGCGGAGCGGATGACCGCGTTCCTCGGCGGCGTCCGCATCACCCCGAGGTTCCGCACGCCTCTGGAACGCGAACTGTCGGCGTGAACACGCGCTCGGCCGGAGGCGGCGGCTGCGCCGCGGGTCAGCGGGGCAGGAGGCTTTCGGCGGGACGGTCCGTCCATCCCGCCTGCCGCACGACCTCGTAGCGCCACCGGTCCCCCGGGCGCAGGTCCGCGTCGCGGGCGCCGGGCGTCACGACGACCTCCTGGCTCGCGACGAGCCGTCCCGTCCCGGGGTCGATGAGGAGTTCGGAGTCGATCGTGCCGTACTCCGGTGACGTCGTCCGCAGCGCGACCCCCTGGCGCCGCCGCCCGGTCGCGTCGGCCGCGGTCACCGTCCGGACGCCGCGCAGGCCGGCGAGCAGGCGGTAGACCGCGATCCGGACGGCGTCGTCGACGGGTGCGTCCACGAGCAGGAACGAGGCGCCGCGGTACAGGTACGCGTCGGGGTCCGGGACGCGCCGTCCGCCGACCCGCACCGCGTAGTTGAGCAGCGCCGCCCGCAGTCGCGCCGGGTCGGCGGGGAGGCGCCGCGCCTCCGCCACGCCGAAGTCGAGGACCGGGCCGTCGGCGCCCATCTCCGGGCCGAGGGACCGCTCCGGCCGCCCCGCCCCCAACTCCTCGGCTCCCGGCCTGCCGTCCGCCTCCCAGCGGGCCGCGTCCACCGCGCTCACCGGCCGCACGGTGAGCCGGTCTCCCGGCCATTCCCAGCTCGCCGCCTTCGTCCCCGCGCCCGAGGGCCTGCCGGGGGCCTCCCGTGCCGGATGCGGTTCGCCGGTCGAGGCGAGGAGATGGTCGTCCCGCTCGACCTGCACGGCGTACGTCACACCGGGCCGGATCGGGGAGCGGACGACGACGGTCATGCCGATGGACGACTTCCGGTACCAGAGCCCTCCCGTGCGCGAGGACTTCGCCGCCCCGTCCGCCGCGGTGAGGAGCAGCCGCGCGGCGTCCCCCTCCTGGTAGTGGAGCGGCTCGATCGCGTAGTACGGAAGCGGGTCCCGCATATTGCCCGTGACCAGCGAGAACAGTGTGACGAGCGCAGCCGCGAGGGCGCCGGCCAACAGCAGGAAACCGGCCTTGGCGGGCCGTCCCGGGACCGCCGTCCTCCCGCGTCGCCCGCGCCGACGCCCGTCCCTCCCGCGGACGGCGACCTTTCCACGGACGGCGACCTCGCGCATGACGTCCTCCCGCGTGACGTCCTCCCGCTTGACGTCCTCCCGCTTGACGTCCTCCCGCTTGACGTCCTCGCGCGCGACGTTCTCGCGGGTCGTGTTCTCGCTCGCGATGGCGTCCATCAGCCGTGTGCGGGCGGCGGCGCGGGTGGCGGGCGAGGGCTCGCGTTCCACGGGGTGGAGGGCGGCCACCTTCTCCAGGTCAGGCACGGGCTCCTCCTCGGGTCGCCGACGACGGCTGTGGGTTCGGTCGGGGGCGGGGCCGGGGCGCGGGTGGGGGCGGCGGCGGGGGCAGGGCCTCCCGGACCTTCCTCCGCGCGCGGCTGAGCCGGGAGCAGACCGTCCCGTAGGCGATGCCGAGCGCCTGCGCGACCTCGGTGTAGCTCAGCTCCGCGAGCGCCACCAGCAGCAGGACGTCGCGGTCGCCGTGGGCGAGGTCGGCGAGGGCCGCGCTCAGCGTGCCGTCCTGGGCGGTCACCGCGCTGACGACGCGGTCCTCGTGTCCTTCGACGGCGTCCCGGCCGTCCATCCGGGCCATCGCCCGGTAGCGCCGCATCTCGCCGCGGCGGTGCCGGGAGACGAGGTTGGTGGCGATCCCGTACAGCCAGGGACGCGCCGACGTCCGCTCCGGGTCGTACGAGGCGCGGGCGCGGAACGCGACGAGGAACGTCTCGGCGGCGATGTCGTCGGCGGCGTCGGCGCCGAGACGGCGGTCCACGTACCGGTGGATCTCGGTGTAGTGGCGGTCGAAGATCTCGGCGAACCGCTCCGGCCGCTCCTGGGACCGCGCGATGATCTCCCCGTCGGACGGCTCCGCGGTCATCGGAGCCGTCCGCCGTCCAGTGGTCCGGGCATCGCGGCTCCTCCTGTCGGGGCGGGCTGACACTGGTGTTTGCCCGCAGGGGGCGCGGCCCTTCTCGGGGAGTGCCGCGATGCGGCGAGCCGCCAGGGGGCGCGGACGGCTCGCCTCATCGGGGGGGCGGGAGGGTCAGGCGCGATCCCGGGCGGCGGCGGAGGCGCGGTCGATGAGGTCCGCGATCACCTGGACCCTCTCCGGGGGCTGGCGGGCCAGCCACCGCAGGACCTCTCGGTCGTACTCGCCCAGCTCCAGGCCGTGCTCGGCGCACACCCGCGTGATGAGGTGGTGCGTCCGGGCGCGCATCACTCCGTGTTTGGCGTGCGATGCGTAGATGTCACGCACTTCGATATGGACGTCGGTCTCGGTGTCGTATGGTCCGCTCATCTCTTCCTTTCAGCTACCTCTATCGGTTCTTCGCGGCAGCGGGGTTTCTGCTTCCCGCACCCGGCCGGGAGGCGCCGCGAAGTCCAGCTGTCAGGGGCGTCACGGATTAGAGACGTGGAGATGACCGGCGGTTTACCGTGAACGCGGATTCTCTCGAAAGGGGTGCGGCCCATGGCGCTGCCCGAGCTGGAACCCGCGGTGCTGCCGCCCGAGGCCGAGCGGCTGCGCGAAGAGGTGCGCGGATTCCTGGCGGCGGCGCGGTTCGAGCCGCGGTGCGACTCGTGGCTGACCGGCGCGGACCCGGCGTTCAGCCGGGAGCTCGGCGCGCGGGGCTGGCTCGGGATCACGCTGCCCGTCGAGTACGGCGGGCACGGGCGGTCGGCGCTGGAGCGGTTCGTGGTGATCGAGGAGCTGCTCGCGGCGGGCGCGCCGGTCGCGGCGCACTGGATCGCCGACCGGCAGATGGGGCCGAGCCTCCTCGCGCACGGGACGCCGGAGCAGAAGCGGCGGTTCCTGCCCGCGATCGCGCGCGGCGAGTGCTTCTTCGCGATCGGGATGAGCGAGCCGGACGCCGGATCGGACCTGGCGTCCGTGCGCACGCGCGCGGAACGCACGCGCGCGGAACCCACGCGCGCGGAACCCACGCGCGCGGAACCCACGCCCGCGGAACCCACGCCCGCGGAACCCACGCGCGCGGAACGCACGCCCGCGGAACCCACGCGCGCGGAACGGACGCCCGCGGAACGGACGCGCGCGGAACGGGACGGCGGCGGGTGGCGGCTGACCGGGACGAAGGTGTGGACGAGCGGCGCGCACCTGGCGCACGCGATCGTCGTCCTGGCGCGCAGCACGCCGAGCGCGACGCGGCACGACGGGCTCAGCCAGTTCGTCGTCGAGCTGCCGTCGGACGGCGTGACGGTCCGTCCGATCCGGGGGCTGTCGGGTGAGCACCACTTCAACGAGGTGGTGTTCGACGGCGCGCCGGCCGAGCTGCTGGGCGCGGAGGGTGCGGGCTGGCGGCAGGTGACGGCGGAGCTGGCGTACGAGCGGTCCGGCCCGGAGCGGTTCCTGAGCACGTTCGCGCTGGTCCGGCTGGTGTGCTCGGTGGCTCCGGGGGCCGCGTCGGGACGGCTGCTCGGACGCCTGTGGGCGCTGCGGCAGGCGTCGCTGGCGGTCGCGGGAGCGCTGGCCGAAGGGCGCGCGCCCGAGCTGGAGGCGGCGCTGGTCAAGGACCTCGGGACGCGTTTCGAACGCGAGGTGATCGACGTGGCGCGCGACCGGCTCGGCGTGGAACCCGACCCCGTGTCCCCCGACCCAGCCGCTCGGCTGCTCGCGCAGGCCGTCGTCCAGGCGCCGGGGTTCACGCTGCGGGGCGGGACGAACGAGATCCTGCGCGGCATCGTCGCGCGGGCCCTGGAGGTGGGCTGACCATGGCCGACGACCGGCTGCTCAGGGAGACCGCCGACGCGGTCCTCGCGCTGGACGAGCCGTGGCCCGCGCTGGTGGAGGCGGGGCTGGCGGGCGTCGGCGTCCCGGAGGAGGCGGGCGGCAGCGGCGGCGACCTCGCGGACGCGGCCGTCCTGCTGCGGGCGCAGGGGTACCACGGCGCGGCCGTCCCGCTGGCGGAGACGCTGCTGGCCGGACGGCTGCTCGCCGCGGCCGCGCTTCCGGTGCCGCCGGGTCCGCTGACGGTCGTGCCGGGACGGTCCGCGCGCCGCGTCCCGTGGGCCCGGCGCGCGCACCGGCTCGTCGTGCTCGACGGGGACCGCGTCGCCGTCGTCGCGCCGGACGACGTCGAGACCGTCCCCGGGACGAACGTGGCGGGCGAGCCGCGCGACGACGTGACGGTCCGGGGTGAACTCGCGGCGGTGCCGTGTCCCGTCACGGCCGGGGACGTGGCGCTGCGCGGGGCGCTGCTGCGGTCCGTCCAGCTCACCGGGGCGATGCGGCGGGCGCTGGAGCTGACGGTGCGGCACGCGGGCGAGCGGGAGCAGTTCGGGCGGCCGGTCGGACGGTTCCAGGCGGTCCGGCAGCAGCTCGCCGAGCTGGCCGGGGAGGCCGCCGTCGCGGACGTCGCGGTGCGGGCCGCGCTGCGCACCCCGGGCGACGTGTTCGCGGTCGCGGCGGCGAAGCTGAACGCCTCGCGCGCGGCGGGAGCGGTCGCGGACCTCGCCCACCAGGTGCACGGCGCGATCGGGGTGACCTCGGAGCATCCGCTCGGCGCGCTGACGACGCGGCTGTGGGCGTGGCGGGACGAGTTCGGCGGCGAGGCGCACTGGGCGCGGCGGCTGGGTGAGCTCGGGCGCGTGCCGTGGGAGGAGGTCACCCGGACGGGCGGCCCGCCACCGGAGGGCGCCACCGTCTGGTAGCAAGGCGGACAGGGACACCGCGCCCCCACGGAGACCGAGAAGCCCCCCGGAGGCCGAGAAGCATGGCTCTCTTCGACCGCCTGCCCACTCCCCCGCTCCGCGTTCCCAAGCTCCCGCCGCGCGTGCCGCGCCACACCGTCCAGCGCGACATCCCGGTGCCCATGCCGGACGGCGTGACGCTGCTCGCCGACCGGTACGTCCCGCGCGGCGTCCGGAACCCTCCCACGCTGCTCGTCCGCACCCCCTACGGACGGCGCGGCCCGGCGGCGGTGCTGAACGGCCTGCCGTTCGTGCCGTTCGGGTTCCAGCTCGTCGTGCAGAGCGCGCGCGGCACCTCGGGGTCGGGCGGCGAGTTCGACCCGCTCGGGAGCGAGCGCGACGACGGCGCCGCGACCCTGCGGTGGCTGCGCGAGCAGCCCTGGTTCGGCGGGACGCTCGGCCTGTACGGGGCGTCCTACCTGGGATATTCGGCGTGGGCGATCGCGGCGGACGCGGGGCCGGAGCTCAGGGCGATGGCGCTGCAGGTGACGGCGTCGTCGTTCCGCGACGCCGCGTATGTCGGCGGGTCGTTCGCGCTGGAGTCCACGCTGACCTGGACGCACCTGACGCACAGCCAGACCGGCCGCCTGGGCCTGCTCACCGCGCCGCTGGTGTCGCGCCGCCGGGCGCTGCGGGCCGCCGCGTCGCTGCGTCCGCTCGCCGAACTGGACGTCCTGACCGGCGGCGCGCCCATGCGGTTCTACCAGGACCTGCTCGCCGCCCACGCGGACGGCACCGACTACTGGCTGCGCCGCGACTTCTCCGAAACCGTCGGACAGGTCGAGGCTCCGGTCACGCTCCTCGGCGGCTGGTACGACGTGTTCCTGCCGTGGGAGATCAAGGACTATCTCGCGTTGCGCGCCGCCGGGCACCGGCCGTACCTGACGATCGGCCCGTGGTGGCACGCCGACGCCCGGCACGGGCTCGTCGCCTTCCGGGAATCGCTCGCGTGGTTCCGCGCGCACCTGCTGGGCGCCACGTCCGGCCTGCGGACCCACCCCGTGCGGCTCTACGTCACCGGGGCGCGCGAGTGGCGCGACTACCGCGACTGGCCGCCGCCGGGCATGCGCCGGGAGCGGTGGCACCTGCACCGGGGCGGTGGACTCGGCCCGGACGGTCCGCTCCCGCACCGGCCCAGCACCTACCGGTACGACCCGGCGCGTCCGACACCCGCCCTCGGCGGCCCGACGCTGCTCGGCAGCTCCAAGCCCGTCGACAACCGCCCGCTGGAGCGGCGGCCCGACGTGCTGGTGTTCACCTCGCCGCCGCTGACCCGCGACCTGGAGGTGATCGGCCCGGTGTCGGCGGAGGTCTTCCTGCGGTCGAGCCGTCCGCACACCGACCTGGTCGTCCGGCTGTGCGACGTGGACGCGGACGGCGTCTCCCGCAACGTCTGCGAGGGTGGGCTGCGGCTGACGCCCGCGCACCCCGCGGACGGCGACGGCGTGCGCCGCGCGGTCGTGGACCTGTGGCCGACCGCGCGGCGGTTCCGGCGGGGGCACCGCGTCCGCGTCCACGTGACCAGCGGGGCCTACCCCAAGGTGGCGGTGAACCCCGGCACCGGCGCCCCGCTGGCCGGTCCGGCGCGGCCCGCCGTCCCGGCCGACCAGGAGGTCTTCCACGACCCGGACCGGCCGTCCGCGATCATCCTGCCGCTGGCCGGGCGCGGACCCGAGGCCGCGGTCGCGGATCCTGGTGCGGAGCCGGACACCGAACCCGCCACGGAACCCGACACCGAGCCCCAGGCGGAGCCGCCGGTCGCGGAAAGACGGGGCGGCGGCGCGGCGGCCGAGTAGGGTGCCGGGCATGGACGGCTGGCGGTTCACCGGCGATCCGGACGCGTTCGACGCGGCGGCCGGCGCCCTGCTGCGCGCCGACCCGGCCCGGAACACCACCCACCTGACCATCCTCGACACGCTGCGCCACACCGGCCCGCACGCCTACGGGACGGCCGACCCCGTCTTCGGATGGTTCGGCGGCGCGGAGCCGGTCGCGGCGTTCCTCTGCACCCCGACGTTCCCCATCCTGCTCACCGCCGCGCCGGACGACGCGGCCCGCGCGCTCGCCGAGACCCTGACGTTCGACCCCAGCGGCGTGAACGCCGAACCGTCCGCCGCCGCCGCGTTCGCGGCCGCGTGGGAGCGGCGGACGGGCGCGGTGCCCTGGACGCTGATGCAGCAGCGCCTGTACCGGCTGGAGACGCTGGTCCCGCCGCGTCCGACGCCGCCCGGCGCGGCGGGGACCGCCCGGGCCGCCGACGCGCCGCTCGTCCTGGGTTGGCTGGACGAGTTCACCGCCGAGGCGGGCGGCGCGGCGCCCGTCGCCGTCATGGAGGAGCGCCTGCGCACGGGCTGCGTCGTCCTCTGGGAGGTGGACGGCGAGCCGGTGGCGATGGCCGGGCGCACACCCGCGCTGGACGGCATGTCGCGCGTCGCGCCCGTCTACACGCGGCCCGCGCACCGCCGCCGCGGTTACGGCGCCGCGGTGACCGCCGCCGTCACCCGTTCGGCGCTGGACGCCGGCGTCCGGCACATCGTGCTGTTCACCGACCTGTCGAACCCGACCAGCAACGGCATCTACCGGGCCGTCGGCTACCGTCCGGTCACCGACCGGCTGCTCCTCGGGTTCGGTGAGGGGAACGGCTGACGCGGGGAAAGGTTCGCACCGGCCCGCGTCCGGTCCCGCCGATCCGGGGGTGCGCCGCCGCCGCGCTTCCTAGGATCGCGGTATGACCATCGACTTGTTCGCGGGCATCGCGGTCAGCGACTATCCGGCGGCGCTGGCGTGGTACGAGCGGCTGTTCGGCTCGCCGCCGGCGTTCGAGCCGAACGACGCCGAGGCGGTGTGGGAGGTCGCCGAGCACCGCTACGTCTACGTCGTCCACCTGCCCGAACGCGCCGGGCACTCCCTGACCACGGTGTTCACCGCGGACTTCGACGTGCGGCTGGCGGCGGTCCTGGTGCGCGGCCTGGTCCCGGCCAGCCGGGAGACCCTGGAGAACGGCGTCCGCAAGGCCACGTTCCGCGACCCGGACGGCAACGAGTTCTCCTTCGGCGGCAGCCCCTCCGCGGGCTGACACCGGGCCGCCGGAAACATCACCCAAAACGGCTGTAACCTGCCTGGATGGAGATCACGACGTTGGCGGAACGGCCGGAACTGGAGCGGGCCCTGCCGGAGCTGAGCGGGGAATGGCCCGGCTTCACCGGATACGACCCGGTCACCCAGGCGCGGTGGGCGGACATCCCCCGGCTCTTCCCCGAGTTCGTGATCGTCGCGACCGCGGACGGCGAGCTGGTCGCCCGGGGCTTCAGCGTCCCGTTCCGGTCCCGCGGCCCGCTCCCCGGCACGGGCTGGGACCAGGTGATGATCTGGGCGTTCCACGACCGGACCGCCGGGACGGGGCCCGACACGGTCAGCGCCATCGAGATCACCATCCGCGGCGACCGCCGCGGCACGGGCCTGTCCGGCACGATGCTCGCGGCGATGCGCGACAACGCCGCGGCGCGCGGGTTCGGCGAACTGGTCGCGCCCGTCCGGCCGAACGCCAAGCACCTGGAGCCGAGGACGCCGATGGCCGAGTACGCGCACCGCACCCGCGCGGACGGCCTGCCGCACGACCCCTGGCTCCGCGTCCACGTCCGCGCGGGCGGCGTCATCGACTCGGTCGCCCCCGCGTCCATGGTGGTCGCCGGCTCGCTCGCCCAGTGGCGCGACTGGACGGGCCTCCCGTTCGACACCCCCGGCCCCGTCGAGGTGCCCCAGGCGCTCGTCCCGGTGTCCTGCTCCCTCGACCACGACCACGCCGTCTATGTGGAGCCGAACGTCTGGGTCCGCCACTCCCTCCGGACGACGTGACGCCCGGACGACCGACATGACCGGCATGGCCTGGCATGACCGGGATGGCCAGGCGTGATCGGCACCGCATGACGCGGCACTAGCCTCCGAAAGAGACTCGATCGCCGCGCCAATTGGTCGAGCGGAGGAATTCCTCCCAGTTCAGCGCACCCGGGTCAACGCTCCGGCTCCACCGCAGGTCACGGTCGTCCCGGTAGTACCCGACTCCACCGCGTACTCGGCCATGCCGAGGATCTCGTCGACCAGAAGAGGGTTCTCTCCCAGTTCGGGGAAGTAGGTGAGCAGCTCTTCCCGGAAGAAGGCGCTCCTCCCGCCGCGTGCGGCGCCGGTCAGGAACCGTAGGAGTCGTGCCAGTTCCACCACTGGTAGGGCGGGGTCTGCTCATGCCCCTCGGGTGAGTCCTCCCAGGTCTCCTGGCGGCCGAGGGCGGTGATGTCCAGGTAGGCCCAGGTGCCGCCCATGGCCTCGTCGCCCCGCTTGTTGACGAAGTAGGTGCGGTAGACGGTGTCGCCGTCGCGGATGAACGCGTTCGTGCCGTGCCATTCGTCCACGCCGTGGTCGACGTCGAAGCCGTCGGTGATCGTGTACCAGGGCATCGTCCAGCCCATGCGGTCCTTCATCCGCGTGATCTCCGGCTGCGGGGCGCGGGACGCGAACGCGAGCGTCGTGTCGCGGGCGTTCAGGTGGGCCGTGTGCGCCACCTGGTCGGCGACCAGCGAGCAGCCGGGGCAGGGCCGGTTCGGCCAGTCGCCGACGCCCGGCTCGAAGAACGCGCGGTAGACGATCAGCTGGCGGCGGCCCTCGAACAGGTCGAGCAGGCTTACCTCGCCGTCCGGGCCGTCGAGCACGTACGGCTCGTCGACGCGCAGCCACGGCATCCGGCGGCGCCGCGCCGCGAGCGCGTCCCGGGCCCGGGTGAGCTCCTTCTCCTGGACGAGCAGGCGCTCGCGCGCCGCCTCCCACTCCTCGCGGGAGACGACGGGTGCGATCTTCATGGGGGTTCTCCTAGGTGTCGAGATGGTCGCGCAGGGCGGCCAGGGGGCCGTCCCAGTCGCGGGCGAGGGCGGCGAGGTACCGCTGTGCCACCCGCATGGGGGCGGAGCGGAGCCGGTACCGGACGCGGCGCCGCTCCCCCGGTTCGGCCGTCACCAGCCCCGCGTCGGCGAGCAGGGCGATGTGCTTGGCGACGGCCTGCCGGGTGATCGGAAGGCGCGCGGCGAGGTCGGTCGCGGTGGCCGGGCCGCCCGCGGCCAGCTCCGCCAGGAGGGCGCGCCGGGTGGGGTCGGCCAGCGCGGTGAAGACCTGCTCGGCGACCGCCTCGTCGTCCGACCCGGCGTCCGACACCGCGTCCGACCCGGCGTCCGACACCCCGTCCGACACCGCGTCCGACCCGGCGTCCGATACCGCTGCCGGCTCCGCGCCCGTCTCCGCGTCCGTGGCCGGGCGCGCTCCGGGGCTTACGCCGGACGCCGGGCCGGGACCGGGTCCGGAGGCCGGGCCGTCGGGTCGTCCGGCATCAGGCCGCATCGAGGTGGCCGGTGAGGTTGCGGAACTGGGCCGCCCAGCCGTCGGTGTTCCCGCCGAACGCCTTGGCGTGCTCGCCCTCGGGGAGCTGCGCGAAGCCCGTCTCGACGACCGTCAGCCGGGTCCCGCCACCGGACGGCTCGAGGGTGAACTCCACGTAGGTGCGGCGCGGGTCGTCGTCGGGCAGGCCGAAGATCTGCCAGGTGAACCCGAACACCGCCGGCTTCTCGACGCGCTCGACCCGCAGGCGCCGCGACGTGCCGTCGCCGAACCGCATCCACGCCGCGCCGCCGGGCTCCAGCTCGATGCCGGCGGCCACGGCGAACCACGCGGCCAGCCCGTCGGCCGTGGTGAGCGCGTCCCACACCTTCGCGGGCGGGTGCGCGAGGTCGATGCTGCGCTCGATCCGATCCGGAAATCCCATGACGCCCTCCCAGTGGCAACCGATTGGTTGCGACACTATGGCAACCAACCGGTTGCGTCAATGGGCGACCGCCCGGAGGTTCCGTGCCGGAAGCGGGCCGCGGCGGCGAGAAGCCCCTCCCCGTCCGCGCCGGAGGCGGGCCGGGAAGGGGCTTGGGGCGGGCCGGGAAGGGGCTCGGGGCGGGCCGGGGCGACTCAGCGCAGACGGCGCAGGTAGGGGTCCCAGACGCGGTGCGGCGCCAGGCGGACGCGGGCGTCGACGGCCACGATCCCGTCCGGGCGGACGATCACCGGGTTGAGGTCGAGTTCGGCGATCTCCTGGTGGTCGGCCACGAGCCTGGAGAGGCGCAGCAGCGCGTCGCGCAGCGCGGGGAGGTCCCCGGCGGGACGCGCGGCGTGGCCCGCCAGGACCGCCGCCACCCGGGGCGCGCCCGCCAACTCCTCGGCCTCCCGCTCGGTGAGAGGAGCCAGCCTGGCGGCGCGGTCGGCGAGGGCCTCGGTGTCCACGCCCCCGGCACCGAAGATCACGACGGGGCCGAACACGTCGTCCTGGACGGCGCCGCACAGCACCTCCACGCCCTCGGCGGCCATCGCCTGCACCACCACCGCCCGGAGCCGGTCCCCGAACCCGTCGGCCAGGCTCCGGTACGCGTCGCGGACGGCCCGCTCCCCGCGCAGGTCCAGACGCAGCGCGCCCGCCGCCGTCTTGTGCACCACGCCCTCGACGTCGGCCTTGAGCACCACCGGGCCGCCGATCTCGGCGGACGCCGCGACGGCCTCCCGCTCGCCGCGCGCCACCCGCCACGGCGCGAGGGGCAGGCCGTAGGACTCCAGCAGCTCGAACGTCGGAACGGGCGGCAGCCAGCCGCCGTCCGGCGCGACCTTCAGGAAGCCCTCGATGAGGGCCGCCGCCCGCCCGGTGTGCAGTCCGGGCAGCTCCGGTGGCAGGCCCGGCGCCCGGTCGCGGCGCCGGGCGTAGGACCAGGCGTGCGCCAGCGCGCGGGCGGCGTTCTCCGGGTAGGCGTAGGACGGCACGCCCCGCTCCGTGACCAGCACGCTCTCCGGCTGGCCGAGGACGACGGCGGCGATCGGCTTCGCGCAGCCGTCCAGGGCTCCGGTCAGCTCGCCGAGGGCGGTCGGCGCCACGACGGCGATGACGGCGTCCACGGAGTCGTCGGCGGCGAGCAGGTCGATCGCGCGGCGGAACGCCTCGGCGGAGACGGCGGCCGTGGTGTCCACCGGATCGGTCACGGCGGCACCGGCGGGAAGCGCCTCGGCGAGCGCGCGCCGCGTGGCCGGGGCGAGGTCCGGGACGGCGAGGCCCGCGTCGGTGCAGGCGTCGGCGGTGAGGACGCCCGCGCCCCCGGCGTTGGACACCACCGCGACGCGCGGCCCGGACGGCGGCGCCTGGGTCGCCAGCACCGCGGCGGCGTCCACCAGCTCGCCCAGGTCGTCGGTCGCGACGATGCCCGCCTGCTCGAACAGCGCGCGGCGGGTCGCCTCCGGCGTCGCGGCGGCGGCGGTGTGCGAGGCCGCCGCGCGGGTCCCGGGGTCCGACCGTCCGGCGAGGACGGTCAGCAGCGGCATCCGCGCGGCCACCCGGCGGGCCGTCCGGGCGAACTTGCGGGGGCTGCCGAACGACTCCACGTGCAGCAGGCCCAGCCGCGTGGTCTCGTCCGACTCCCACCACATGAGCATGTCGTTGGCGCTGACGTCGTACTTGTCGCCCAGGGACGCGAAGGACGACACGCCGATGCCGAGGCGGGAGAGGTGGTCGAGCAGCGCGATGCCGACGCCGCCCGACTGCACCGCCACCCCGGCGACGCCGCGCGCGGGCGGCCGGGCGGCGAAGGTCGCGTTCAGCGGACCGGTCGCGTGCGGCGCGTCCGACACGTCCGACGCGCCCGACGCCGCCGGTGCGTCCGATGCCTCCGACGCGTCCGTCACGCCGGACGTCTCGGCCACTCCGAGGCAGTTGGGCCCGACCAGCCGGATGCCGTGCTCCCGGCAGGTCGCCAGCAGTTCGGCGCCCTGCCGCTCGGACAGCCCGGACGTGATCGCGACGAGGCCCCGGACGCCCGCCGCCCCGCACTCGGCCGCCACCCCGGCCAGCGCGTCCGCCGGGACAGCGACGACCGCGAGATCGACCGGGCCGGGCAGGTCGGAGAGGGACGCCACGCAGGGCACGCCGTGCAGCTCGGTCCCGGCGGCGTGCGGGTTGACCGCGTACAGCGGCCCAGCGAAACCGCCGTCCCGGATGCTCCGCAGCAGCGCCGTCCCCACCGTCCCGGTGCGGCGGCTCGCGCCGACGACCACGACCGCCCGCGGACGCAGCAGCGGCGCGAGGCTGACCACCGTCGTGTTGCGCTCCCGCTCGGCCACCGCGTCCAGGTACCGCTCGTCGGTCACCAGCGGCATCGTGATCTCCACGACGCCGGACGTGGCGCGCCGCCTGGCGGGCATCCCGGCGTCGGCGAAGACCCGCAGCATCGCGCCGTTCTCGGCGAGGGTGTCGGCCCGGAACGCCACGATCCCGCGCTCCCGGGCCAGCGAGCCCAGGTGCTCCAGCAGCAGGGTGCCGACACCGCGGTGGTGCGTCCGGTCGGCGACGGCCATCGCGATCTCCGCCTCGTCCGGCACGTCGGACGCCTCGTACCCCGCGACGCCCACCAGCTCGCCGCGCAGCCACGCCCCCAGCGCGGCGTGCTCCGGCGAGTCCGGACGGCAGACCTGGTCGGCGACCTGGTCGGCCATCGCCCGGTTCAACCCGAAGAACCGCCGGTAAAGGCTCTCGTCGCTGAGTCCCCGGTGCAGCGCGCGGACCGCCTCGCGGTCGTCCGCGGTGAGCCGCCTGATCTCCACCTGCGAGCCGTCGGTGAGCAACGCGTACACCCGGCCGCTGGACGTCTGTGCTCTCATGCCCCCATCCTCCGGCGGCGGGACCGTCCGATCAGTCCACCGAACGTCACATCCTCAGGGACCTTCGGTCCTCGCGGAACGGGCGCGTCCCGGCATGTCGGGGCGCCGGGGGTCACGGCTCCACGACCATGACGTCCTCGACCGGCCGCCGGACGGACGCCGGGTCGCGGCGCGCCGGGACGCCGAACCGCAGGAGCAGCTGCGGGTACGCCCCGTCGCAGAAGTGGGCGCGGACGGATTCGCGCAGCTCAGGGACCTGCATGGCCTGCGTGTGGTACGCGGCGGCCAGGCCGTGCCCGGCGGCGACCAGCAGGACGCGCTCCAGCGCCTCGCCCGCGCGCAGCCACGCGTCCGGCCCGTCCCCGGCCGTGACGAGCAGCAGCACGACGCCCGTCGCCCCATCGTCCTCGGCCCCTCCGCTCTCGCTTTGCTCCGCCTCGCCCTGCCGGACCTTGCCTTGCCCGGTCTCGCCCTGCCCGGCCTCGGCGCTCTGCCCGGCCTCGCCGTCGCGCGGGTCGGCGCCCCATCCGTGGCCGCGGGCGAAGTCGCGCGCCGCGAAGTCCGGTTCCATGCGCGGCGTCTGCTTCGGGTAGGCCTCCGGCTGGACGCCGTCCCGGCGGGTGCTCGCGGGCGACGGAGCCCAGCGCACCAGCTCCGACATGTAGGCGGGCGTGCGGCGCTGGATGTGCTCGGCGGCGCCGGTCAGCGCGGCGAGCGCGCCCGTGACGTGGACGTCGGCGGCCTCGATGAGCCGTGCCCCCTCCCGGTCGGCGGCCCGGGCGAGGTCCTCGACCACCCCGGCCGGCACCGGATCGGGCCGGAACCCGCCGCGGTGGCTGTGCCGCCGCGCGATCTGCGCGTACTCCCGGCCGGTCTCGTCGGGCACCGGGTCGCGGACGGCCCGCGCCTCGACGTCGGCCAGCAGGTACGGGCGGTCCGCGTCGGGCAGCAGCCGCACGTCCGGCTCGTACCCGCGTTTCCGCAGCGCCAGGCGCAGGTTGTAGAGGGCCGCGCCGCAGCTGATCAGCATCTCGCGGCCGTACGGGTCGGCGACGTCCAGCCGCCGGTCGGGGTCGGCCCGCAGGGAGATCCGGGATCCGCGCACGCCGAAGCGCCACGGCTGGGTGTTGTGCACCGACGGCGCCCGGACCGCGTCCGCCACCGCGCCGCGGACGACGTCGAGCCCGATCGCCGCGCTGTCGCCGGTCTGCATGTCGCCGGTCTGCATGTCGCCGGTCTGCATCGGTCGCTCCTCTCCTTGAGCCCGCCGTTCTCAGTCCACCACCCCGCGCACCCTGGGCAAAAGGGCCGAAAGTCCGCGGTCGGGCCCCGCCCGACCGGGTGCACAGGCGGCCTGCGCGGGCCTCGGGACGGCCGCGCCCCGCCTCCCTCACCCCAAGCAAAAAAGCGACAAAGAAATCGCCCGGTGCAGGAGCGTCCGGCCGGGAGTCAGGGCGCCGAGGACGGGACGACGGCGACCGTGCAGGGCGCGTGCTGGAGCATCGCCGAGCTCGTCGACCCGAGGAGCAGAGGGGCGAGGCTCCCGGTGCCGCGGTCGCCCACCACGATCAGGTCGGCGTCCTCCGCCGCCTCCAGCAGGGCCTCGCGGGGACGGTCGAGCACCGCCGCGACCCGCACGTGCGCCTCCGGGTACCGTTCGCGCCACGGCGCGACGGCCCGCTCCAGGACCGCCGTGCGCACCCGGACGAGCCGCTCCTTGTCGCCGAACAGCGGCAGTTCGGACTCGTCCACCGCTCCCGGCTCCCACACCCCGTACACGACGCGGACCTCCCAGCCCCGCAGCACGGCCTCCTCGACGGCGAACCCCAGCGCCGCGTGGCCGCCCGGCGACCCGTCCACCCCGGCGACCACGCGGCCCGGAACACCGCCCCGGACATGGCCGACACGGCCGACACGGCCGTCGCGGCGGACGACCACCACGGGCCGGTGCGCCCGGACGGGGAGCTGCAGCGCGGTGGACCCGACCGGCAGGCGGTGCCGTTCGTGCGAGCCGACGACGATCAGCTCCGCCTCCTCCGACTCCGCCACCAGCGCGTCCGCGACGGGCTTGGGACGCAGCCGGACGGTGACGGGCCCCGCCGCGCCCAGCCCGCGCGCCTTCTCCCCGGCGTCCTTGAGGAGCGTCTCCCCGGCCCGCCGGACGATCGACTCCACGTCGCGGTCCACGTACCCGGCGGGGTACGGCCAGTGCCAGCAGTGGCAGATGACCAGCTCCAGGCCGCGCAGCCGCGCCTCCTCGGCCGCCCAGGCCAGGGCGGGCTCGTTGTCCTCCGAGGCGTCGTAGCCGAGCAGCACCCGCGCCCTCTGGGCTCTGTCCAGTCCACCCATCCTCGACCCCTCCCCCGAGACGGCACTCCGGTTGATACCCAGCGCCGGCCGGACGCAGACGGAAGTGGGGGAAAGTGCCGGCGGGACGGCGGAAGGCTTCCGGAACAGCGGAGTCCTCGGGAACAGGAGATGAGACCGCGCCGAAACGGGCATCCTCCCGGTATCCGCCTCGAACCACGAGGCGAAAGGGACCGCATGGACCAGTGGATCCTCGCCTACGACGGCTACGACCCCGCCTCCGAGCGCCTGCGCGAGGCGCTGTGCACGCTGGGCAACGGCCGTTTCGCCACGCGCGGCGCGGCTCCCGAGTCGGCCGCGGACGCGGTGCACTACCCGGGGACCTACGTGGCGGGCTGCTACGACCGGCTCGTGGCCGAGGTCGCCGGGCGCCGGGCCGACAACACCGACCTGGTCAACGTCCCGAACTGGCTGCCGCTGACGTTCCGCGCCGCCGGGGGCGAGTGGTTCGACCTCGACCGGGTCGCCGGGGACGGGCGGCTGCTGTCCTTCGAACAGGAACTGGACCTGCGCCGAGGCGTCCTGACCCGGCTGCTGCGCTTCCGCGACGAGGCCGGCCGGACGTTCCGCCTCGCCCAGCGGCGGATCGTCTCCATGGACGACCCGCGCCTGGCCGCCCTCGAGACCACGATCGTGCCGGAGGACTGGTCCGGCACGCTCGAGATCCGCTCCGCGCTGGACGGCCGGGTCGCCAACACCGGCGTCGCCCGCTACCGGAACCTGCCCGGCACCCACCTGACGCGCGAGGCGCCCCTCAACCCCGACGACCCCGCGCTCGCCGCGCTCCGGACGACGACCCTGTCGTCCCGCACGGCCGTCGCCGTGGCGGCCCGCACCCGCGCGTCCCGTCCCGCCGAGCCGTCGAGGCGGAGCGAACCGGGCTGGACGGCGGTGGACCTGCGGCTGGCGGCCGTCCGGGGCGAGCCGGTGACGGTCGAGAAGGTCGCGGCCGTCCTCACCTCGCGGGACCGCGCCGTCGAGGAGCCCGGCGCGGCGGCACTGGCCGCCGTCCGGGACGCCGGCGACTTCGACACGCTGGTGGAGCGGCACGGGCTCGCCTGGACCCACCTGTGGCGGCGCGCCCGGCTCAGGATCGACCACCCGGACGTGCAGCGCGTCCTCAACCTGCACATCTTCCACCTGCTGCAGACGGTCTCGCCGCACAGCGTGGAGCTGGACGCCGGGGTGCCCGCGCGGGGCCTGCACGGCGAGGCGTACCGCGGCCACGTCTTCTGGGACGAGCTGTTCATCCTGCCGTTCCTGACCACGCGCTTCCCCGAGATCGCCAAGGCCCTGCTGATGTACCGGTACCGGCGGCTGCCCGCGGCGCGGCGCGCGGCGGCGCGGGCGGGCGGGCG
>NZ_QURH01001040.1 GCF_003428695.1 Actinomadura logoneensis | reverse complement strand
GGGCCCGGCCGACGGCGGCGGCTGGCGGGTGCGCGCGGTGCTCCCGACCGGCGTGCCGGACGGCCGCGGGCACGGCTGGCCCGACGTCGTGGACGGCATCCTGATCGTCCAGTCGGTGCTGCTGCCCGCGCTGATCGCGTTCGTGCCGCCCGAGCCGGTGCTGCCCGGCTGGTCGCCGTGGTCGATGGCGCTGCTGGCCGCGGCGTTCCTGCTGCGGGCGCTGCCGCTGTGGTGGCGGCGGCACGCCCCCTACGCCGTCCTGGCCTGGACGACCGGGTTCGACATCGTCTGGGCCTGCACCGCCGGGACGACCCGGACCGCCATGACGGGGCTGCTGCTCGTCGGCGCGACCACCCTGGTCAGCGCCGTCTACGCGGTCGCCGCCTACGCCCGGCGCGGCGTCCCGACCTGGCCCGCGCCGCTGGTCGCCGCGCTCGCCTGGGCGGCGACGTTCGGGGCCGGGTTCGCCCGGCTCGGAGGCTCCTCGGCCCTGGTGCCGGGGCTGCTGGCGGGCTACGGCCTCGGCCTGGCGCTGTTCGTGCCCGCCTGGTCGGTCGGCAAGGCGGTGGTGACCCGCGGGCACCGCTGGGAGAACGCGGCGCTGGAGACCATGGCGGCCCGGGCGGGCGCGGCCGTCACCGCCGAACGGCACCGCGTCGCCCAGGGGCTGCGCGGCACCGTCCTGGACCGGACGGGCCGGTTCGTCCGCGTCGCCGAGGACGCGCTCGCCGACCCGGACGCCGACCGGTCCGCCGCGCTCGTCGAGGTCGCCGAGCACGCGCGCGCCGCCCTCAACGAGATGCGCGCGCTGCTGGACTCCCTGCGTCCGCCGCCCACCGCACCCGACCCGGCACCCGACCCGGCCCCAGAACCGGCGCTCGGCCGGGCGCACGTTCCCGAGCCCGCGCCCCCGGTCGCGACCGAAGACTCGAAACCGGTCGCCCCCGGCACCGGCGGGACGTGAGCCGGTCGGCGCGCGGGACCGGTCGGCCCGGGACGCGGAGGGTCAGTAGGACTTGGGCAGGCCCAGGGAGTGCTGCGCGACGAAGTTCAGGATCATCTCGCGGCTGACCGGGGCGATGCGCATGAGGCGGACGACCCCGGCGAGCATCCCGACGCCGTACTCGCTGGTCAGGCCGTTGCCGCCGTGCGTCTGGATCGCGGTGTCCACGCAGTGGACCGCGGCCTCGGCGGTGGCGTACTTGGCCATGTTCGCGGCCTCGCCCGCGCCCGCGTCGTCGCCCTCGTCGTACAGCCAGGCGGCCTTCTGGGCCATCAGCCGGGCGAGCTCCAGCTCGATCTTGGCCTGCGCGAGCGGGTGCGCCAGGCCCTGGTGGGCGCCGATCGGCGTCCGGAACACCTGCCGCTGGTTGGCGTAGGCCACCGCCTTGCCGAGCGCGAGCCGGCCGATGCCCGCGCCCATCGCGGACGCCATGATCCGCTCGGGGTTGAGCCCGGCGAACAGCTGGAGCAGCCCGCCGTCCTCGTCGCCGACCAGCGCCTCGTAGGGCAGCCGGACCTCGTCCAGGTGGCAGATGAACTGGCGCTCCGGCGAGATGATCTCCATCTCGATCGGGGTGAAGGTGAAGCCGGGCGCGTCGGTCGGGACGATGAACAGCGACGGCCGCAGGTTGCCCTTCTGGTCCTCGGTGCGGCCGACGAACAGCACCGCGTCGGCCTCGTCCACCCCGGAGATGAAGGTCTTCTGGCCTGTCAGCACCCAGCCGTCGCCGTCGCGGCGCGCCGTGGTGGTGATCCGGTGCGCGTTGGACCCGGCGTCCGGCTCGGTGATCGCGAACGCCATCTTCACCGACCCGTCGGCGAACCGCGGCAGCCAGTGCTTCTTCTGGTCCTCGGTGCCGGACCGGGCGATGATCGTGGCGCAGATCGCCGGGGACACCACCATCAGCAGCAGCGGGCACCCGGCGGCGGCCAGCTCCTCGCAGACGGCCGCCAGGTCGCCGATGCCGCCGCCCCCGCCGCCGTACTCCTCCGGGACGTTCACGCCGAGGTAGCCGAGCCGTCCGGCCTCGGCCCACAGCTCGTCGGTCTTCTCCCCGGTCCTGGCCTTGCGGATGTAGTAGTCCGGCCCGTACTTCGCGCCCAGCTCGGCGACCGCCGCGCGCAGCGCGCGCCGCTCCCCGGATTCGATGAAGCTCACGTGTGGGGGGTCCCTTCGGAGATCACAGCGAGGACCGATCCGGCCTCGACCTGCTGTCCTTGCGTCACGTTGAGGGCCGCCACGGTCCCGGCGGCGGGCGCGGCGATGCGGTGCTCCATCTTCATCGCCTCCAGGATGAGCAGCGTCTGCCCCTCCGCGACGTCCGCGCCCCGCTCGGTCTCGACGCGGACGACGGTGCCGGGCATCGGCGCGAGCAGCGAGCCCGGCGCGACCTGGCCGCTCGGGTCGGCGAAGCGCGGCTCGGGCGTCAGCGCCACGGGTCCGAGCGCGGAGTCGACGAACACCCGTCCGCCCACAGCTTGGACGTCGAAGGCGTACCGGACGCCGTCCACGTCTAGAACGACCTGTTCTGGCGACATGCCGACCAGCGCCACCGTGCCCGCTGCGTTATCCGCGTCGCCCGCGTCGCCTGTGACCAGGCCGTCGCGGGTCAGGCGGTACTCGACCTCGATCCCGCCCTCGAACGCCTTGCGCTGCGGCTGGGACGGGACGTTCCGCCATCCCGCCGGCAACCCGCCCAGGACGCGGGCCCCCGCACGGTTGGCGGCGGCGTCGGCGAGCGCGGCGGCCAGCGCGGACAGCCGCACGGCCCGCTCGTCCGCCAGCGGCCGGGCCAGCGTCTCCAGCCCCACCTCGTCCAGGTAGCCCGTGTGGGTGTCCCCGGCCAGGAACGCCTTCTCGCCGAGGACCCGCACCAGCAGCTCCCGGTTGGTGGTGACCCCGTGCAGGCGCGCGCCGCCCAGCGCCCGGCGGAGCCTGCGCGCGGCGGCGGCGCGGGTCGGCGCGTACGCGATGACCTTCGCCAGCATCGGGTCGTAGTGGACGCCGACCTCGCCGCCGCTCTCGTACCCGGCGTCCAGCCGCAGCCCGCCGTCAGCGGGGACGGCGAACCGGGCGTCCACGCCGGGGACGTCGAAGGCGTGCAGCACGCCGCCGGCGGGCCGCCAGTCGAGCGCCGGGTCCTCGGCGTACAGCCGGACCTCGATCGCGTGGCCGGACGGCCGGGGCGGCTCGTCCGGCAGCCGCTCCCCCTCGGCGATCTCCAGCTGGAGCCGGACCAGGTCCAGCCCGTACACGCACTCGGTCACCGGGTGCTCGACCTGGAGCCGGGTGTTCATCTCCAGGAAGAAGAACCGGCCGTCCGGCGCGAGCATGAACTCGACCGTGCCCGCCCCGACGTACTCGATCGCCCGCGCCGCGTCCACCGCCGCCGCGCACAGCCGCGCGCGCAGCTCCGGTCCCACCGCCGGGGACGGCGCCTCCTCGACGATCTTCTGGTGCCGGCGCTGGATCGAGCACTCCCGCTCCCCCAGCGCCCAGACCGTCCCGTGCGCGTCCGCGAGGATCTGCACCTCGATGTGCCGGGCGCGCTCCAGCAGCGGCTCGCAGAACACCGCCGGGTCGCCGAACGCCGACGCCGCCTCGCGCCCGGCCGCCGCCAGCCGCTCGTCCAGCCCGGCCAGGTCGCGGACCACCCGCATGCCGCGTCCGCCGCCGCCCGCCGACGCCTTCACCAGGATCGGCAGGTCCGCCTCGGTGACCTCGGCCGGGTCGAGCTGGGGCAGCACCGGCACCCCGGCCGCCGCCATGAGCCGCTTCGCCTCGGTCTTGGAGCCCATGGCCGCGACCGCCGCGGGCGGCGGCCCGACCCAGGTCAGCCCCGCGTCCAGGACGGCCCGCGCGAATCCGGCGTTCTCCGACAGGAACCCGTAGCCGGGGTGCACGGCGTCCGCGCCCGCCGCCCGCGCCGCCGCGATGAGGCTCTCGGCGCGCAGGTAGGTGTCGGACGGCGCGTCCCCCGGCAGCCGGACGGCCGCGTCGGCCTCCCGGACGTGCGGGGCGCCGGCGTCGGCGTCGGAGAACACCGCCACGGTCGCGATCCCCAGGTCGCGGCACGTGCGGAAGACGCGGCGGGCGATCTCGCCGCGGTTGGCGACCAGCAGTTTCTCGATCATCATCACATCCGGAAGACGCCGAAGCCGTCCGCGCCGCGCACGGGGGCGTTGTGGACCACCGACAGGCACAGGCCGAGCACGGTGCGGGTGTCGCGCGGGTCGATGACCCCGTCGTCGTACAGCCGCCCGGACAGGAAGAACGGCAGCGACTCGGCCTCGATCTGCGTCTCGACCAGTTCCCGCATCGCGCGGTCCTGCTCCTCGTCGTAGACCTGGCCGCGCGCCTCGGCGGCGGCGCGCGCGACGATCGACAGCACCCCGGCGAGCTGCTGCGGCCCCATCACCGCCGACTTGGCGCTCGGCCAGGTGAACAGGAAGCGCGGGTCGTACGCCCGGCCGCACATGCCGTAGTTCCCGGCCCCGTACGACGCGCCCATCACCACCGTCAGGTGCGGGACCTTCGAGTTCGCCACCGCGTTGATCATCAGGGCGCCGTGCTTGATGATCCCCGCCTGCTCGTACTCGGCGCCGACCATGTAGCCGGTGGTGTTGTGCAGGAACAGCAGCGGCGTGTCCGCCTGGTTGGCGAGCTGGATGAACTGCGCGGCCTTCTGCGCCTCCGCGCCGAACAGCACGCCCTGTGCGTTCGCGAGGATCCCGATCGGGTACCCGTGCAGCCGCGCCCACCCGGTGACCAGGCTCGTCCCGTAGAGGGGCTTGAACTCGTCGAACTCCGAGCCGTCCACGATCCGGGCGATCACCTCGCGCGGGTCGAACGGGACCTTCAGGTCCTCCGGGACGATCCCGGCCAGCTCCTCCGGGTCGTACAGCGGCTCGCGCACCGGAGCCGACGGCCCGGGGCCGAGCTTGCGGTGGTTGAGCCGCCGGACGATCCGGCGGCCGAGGCGCAGCGCGTCGTGCTCGTCCACCGCCATGTAGTCGGCGAGGCCGGACGTCCGGGCGTGCATCTCGGCACCGCCCAGAGACTCGTCGTCGGACTCCTCGCCGGTCGCCATCTTCACCAGCGGCGGCCCGCCGAGGAACACCTTCGCGCGCTCCTTCACCATGACCGTGTAGTCGCACATGCCCGGGATGTACGCGCCGCCCGCCGTGGAGTTGCCGAACACCAGCGCGATCGTCGGGATGCCCGCCGCCGACAGCCGGGTCAGGTCGCGGAACATCCGCCCGCCCGGGATGAAGATCTCCTTCTGCGTCGGCAGGTCCGCGCCGCCCGACTCCACCAGGTTGATCACCGGCAGCCGGTTCTCCAGCGCGATGTCGGACGCCCGGAAGCTCTTCTTCACCGTCCACGGGTTGCTGGCCCCGCCGCGCACCGTCGGGTCGTTCGCGACGATCAGGCACTCGACGCCCTCCACGACGCCGATGCCCGTGACGACCGACGCGCCGACCGGGAAGTCGCTGCCCCACGCGGCGAGCGGGCTCAGCTCCAAAAACGGCGAGTCCGGGTCGAGCAGCAGCTCGATCCGCTCCCGCGCGAGCAGCTTGCCACGCCCGCGGTGCCGCTGCACGTACTTGTCGCCGCCGCCCGCCAGCGCCTTGGCGTGCTCGGCGTCCAGCTCGGCCAGCTTGCCGAGCATCGCCGCCCTGCGCTCCCGGTACTCGGAGCTCGCGGCGTCCAGGGTGCTTCTGAGGGTCACAGGACGGCCTCCGGGACGATGACGGAACGGGACCGCAGCCACTCCCCGAGGGCCTTGCCCTGCGGGTCGAACCGGGTCGAGGCGGACACGCCCTCCTGCAGCAGCCCTTCGATCACGAAGTTCACCGCCCGCAGGTTCGGCAGTGCGTACCGGACGACCCGGTGGCCGCCGGTCTCCGGCAGGAGCTCGCGCAGGCGCGCCGCGGTGAGGTGGGCGCGGAGCCACGCGTACTGCGCGTCCGTCCGGACCCAGACGCCGATGTTGGCGTCCCCGCCCTTGTCGCCGCTGCGGGCCCCGGCGATCTCTCCGAGCGCGATCCTCTTTCCCGGCTCCCGCGCCGGAGTCGGCTCCGCGCTCTCGCCGGTCGAAGCGGATCGGAAGGCCGCAGCAGGCTCGGAGGGCTCGGAGCGGGGTGCCGCCGCGATCGCGACCTCGGTGCCGTCGGGGAGGACGGCCAGATGCGCGACCTCCTCGTTCGGGACGAAGGCCGGCCGGTACACGCCGTACGGGCCGCCCTTCCCGGGAGGCGACGTCATCGTGAAGCCGGGGTACCCCGCCAGCGCGAGCTCCACGGCGGCGTTGCTGAAGGCGCGCCCGACCTTCTCCGGGTCGGGGTCCAGGACGGCACAGCGCAGCAGCGCCGTCGCCTCCCCCTGGGTCGCGGGGTCGGACGCGGCCGAGCCGATCACCGTCCACTCGACCCGCCGCGGACGGTCCGTCCCCATGGCCGCGTCCATCTGCGCGCGGACGAGGGAGCCCTTCGCCTCGATGTCCAGCCCGGTGAGGACGAACGTCATCTCGTTGCGGTGCCCGCCCAGGTGGTTGAGGCAGACCTTCGTGGTCGGCGGCGGCGGCGAGCCCCGCACCCCCCTGATCCGCACCCGGTCCGGGCCGTCCTGCGCGAGCCGGACGGTGTCGAAGTGGGTCGTGACGTCCGGGCCGGCGTACGCGGGCGCGCCGATCTCGTAGAGCAGCTGCGCGGTGACCGTCCCGACCGTGACGGCGCCGCCGGTCCCCTCGTGCTTGGTGACGACGCTCGATCCGTCGGCGTGGATCTCGGCCAGCGGGAAGCCCGCGGGGCGCACCGGGGCCGCGTCCTTTACGTTGTAGATTTCTTGGAAGAAGGCGTAGTTCCCGCCGGTGGCCTGCGCGCCGCACTCCAGCACGTGCCCGGCGGCGGTCGCGCCGGCGAGCGCGTCCCAGTCGTCGCGCGCCCAGCCGAAGTGCGCGGCGGCGGGCCCGACCACGAGCGACGCGTCCGTGACCCGCCCGGTCACGACGACGTCGGCGCCCGCCTTCAGGCACTCCGCGATCCCCCACGCGCCGAGGTAGGCGTTGGCGGTGAGCGGCTGCCCGTACCGCTCGTCCTGGAATCCGAGCTCCCGCGCGCGGGCGAGCAGGTCGTCACCGTGGACGTGGCCGACCCTGACGTCCAGGCCGAGCCGGTCCGCCAGCTCCCCCAGCCGTTCGGCCAGCCCGCGCGGGTTCAGGCCGCCGGCGTTCGTCACGATCTTCACGCCGCGCTCGACGGCGAGCCCGAGCGCGTCCTCCATCTGCCTCAGGAACGTCCCCGCATACCCGCCGCCGGGGTCCTTCAGCTTCGAGCGGCCGAGGATGAGCATGGTCAGCTCGGCCAGGTAGTCCCCGGTGAGGACGTCCAGCGGGCCGCCCTCCAGCATCTCCCGGACGGCGCTGAACCGGTCGCCGTAGAAGCCCGAGGCGTTCCCGACGCGCAGCGGTCGACTCATGACCGGCACCCTGCCAGCCCGGCACGATAAAATCAATCGTGCATGATTGTTTTCTACCCGCGGGTACGGTGCGCGCGGGCCGCCGAGGCACCCCGAGGAGACCATGACCGCCCAGGCCGCCCCCCGCGAACCCCGGCAGGACCGCAGCCGCGCCACCCGCGCCCGCCTCCTGGAGGCCGCCGTCGACTGCCTGGCCTCGGTCGGCTGGGCCGGGACGACCGTGACCGTCGTCGCCGAGCGCGCCGGGGTCTCGCGCGGCGCGGCCCAGCACCACTTCCGCACCCGCGAGGAGCTGGTCACGGCCGCCGTCGAGTACGGCACCGAGGTCCGCCTGGAGCGGATGCGCGCCCGCCTCGACGAACTCGCCGGCCGCCGACCCGACACCCTGGAGGTGGTCACGCTCCTCGGCGAGATGTACTCCAGCCCGCTGTTCAAGGCCGCCCTGCAGCTGTGGGTCGCGGCGAGCTCGGACGAGCAGCTGCGCGCCCGGGTCGTCCCCCTCGAGGCCCGCTTCGGCCGCGAGGCGCACCGCCTGACCGTCGACGCCCTCGGCGCGGACGAGTCGCTGCCGGGCGTCCGGGAGACCGTCCAGGCCACGCTCGACCTGGTCCGCGGCCTCGGCCTCGCCGACCTCCTCACCGACGACTCCGCCCGCCGCACCCGCCTCCTCCGCCAGTGGGCGCGGACCCTGGACACCGCCCTCGCCCGACAGGACACCTAGGACGCCGTCCGCCGGCTGACCGGCGAGGACCCGTTCGTCCGCGCCGGAGTCGCCCGCTACGACATCGTCACCGTCTCCCCCGGACGCGTCCATGAGACCCTGAAAGCCGTCCTGGACGGCTCCCAGCCGCCTCGTCTACGGGAGCGGGCGCGCCACGACCCAGGTCCGGTCCTCGGTGAGGAACCCGTCGAGCCGCAGTCCGGCCTTCCCGAGGACCTCCGGCAGCTCGTCGTCGCCCAGCCGCCGCGTGGTGAAGGTGTGGGACCACGCGCGGTCTCCCGAGTCGTATTCGAGGGTGGCCGTGACCGTGCCCGGCCCGACCGGCACGACCTCGCTGAGCCGGGTGCGGACGCCGTTCCGGCCCGTCCACTCCCGGGGGAACTCGTCGAAGAACCCGTCCGGCTCGCGCTGGATCAGCACCCGCCCGCCGTCGCTCACGTGGCGGCGGCACGACGCCAGCAGCGCGTCGCGGTCACCGTAGTTGACCAGGAACGACATCAGCAGGACGCAGTCGAACCGCTCGTCCAGCGCCAGTTCCTCGATGCCGCTGCGCACCGTCCTGATCCCGGCCGGGACGTGCGCGAGCATGTCCGCCGACGCGTCCACGGCCGTCACCGGGTGGCCGAGCTCCCTGAGCGGCGCCGAGACCCGTCCGGTGCCCGAGCCGAGGTCGAGGACGGACGCCCCCTCGGGCAGGGCGTCGTGCACCAGGCGAGCGCTCGCATCGTCCGCGGGCGACACGAGGTAGTACTCGACGGCCGACCCGTCCTCGGCGATCGGCCCCGGACCGCTTCCATGCGCCACTGCGACTCCTTCACCACCAGGGCCCGCGACCGGCAGAGGCACGCCCGCCGCGGACCGGATTCAGCCGAGCACACCGTCCGGCACCCGGCCCCGTCCCATCCTGGTCTCGCGCCCGGTGAAAGATCCACCCGTTCGGCGGACGAAGATCATCGGCGGTCGTCCGCCCTCAGACCGCCGCAGGCTGAACCCGAACGCTGGACGCATGCCGACGCCCCGCCCACCGGACCGCGGCGGGAGCCGCGAACCCCGCCAGCGCGAACATGCCTCCCACGACGAACCATCCCGGCCGTCCCCAGGTGACGCAGAGGGAGATGAGCAGACTCGGCCCGAACGCCTCCGCCAACCCGGCGCCCAGGCCGAACACGCCCAGGTACTGGCCGGTGGCGTGCTCGGGGGCGAGCGCGAACGACACCTCGAAGCCCGCCGCCGAATGCCACAGCTCACCCACCGAGTGGACGACGACACCGCCGACGAGCAGCCCCGCGGCGGCCCACGCGGGAACCCCGGCCGCCAGCGAGACCAGCGCGGCCGACACCAGGAACGCCACCCCGGCCCGCCGGTACCCGGCGCCGCCCGCGGCCGGGGAGTCGACGCCGCGGCTCGCCCGCACCTGGAGCACCACCACGATGACCGTGTTGGTGACCATGGTGCCCGCGATCAGCCAGTGCGGCGCCGAGGTGGCCGCCACCAGCCACAGCGGCAGCGCCACGGTCAGCACCTTGAACTGGACGGCCATGACCCCCTCGAGCGCGGTGAGCAGCAGGTACGGCCGGTCCCGCAGCGCCGTCCAGCGCGGTCCGCCGGCCGCCGCCCCGGGCCTGACCCGCGGCAGAAGCGCCAGCGGAACGGCCGCGAGCAGGTTCGCCACCGCCAGCCCGAGCACGAGCGCCTGGTAGGCGGACGTGGTCCCGACGGCGACGATCCAGCCCGCCAGCAGGGCGCCGAGCGAGATCCCGACGTTCGTCACCGCGCGCAGATAGGCGCGGAACTCCTGGGGCCGCTCACCGCCGAACCGCCGGATGAGCGGGCTGCGCGCCGCCAGGCCCGCCGCCTGGGCACCGGTCGCCACGCAGACCACGAGCACGAACGGCCAGAACCCGTCCACCAGTGCGAACGAGGCCGCCGCCAGACCCCGCACGACCAGGGTGGTCGCGTAGACCCCGCGCGCCCCGACCCTGTCCGCCAGATGCCCCACTCCGATCCCGACGGCCAGCGAGACCAGCCCGGCGATGCCGAGACCGAGCCCCACCCGTTCCGCCGGCAGCCCCACGGCCTCGGTGAAGTACAGGACCCCCGCGGTGAGGTAGAGCCCGCTCCCCAGCGTGTAGAGGAAGTTGGACGCCACGATGACGCGCTGCGGGCCGCTCTCGGGCAACAGGTGGGGCATGGGGAGCACCGTCCTCGAAGAAATCTGCCGGACTCCACCTCGTTGCAACTTACTCGCAATTACAAGTCATCCGCAGCAGATACTCCGGCGTTGGGGAGCCGGCCCCAGACACGGGCCGTGGTCACAGCAGGTGTCTGTTCCGCATGAAGGTTGCGTTCCGGGTGAAGGTTGCGCGTACCGACGTTGCGTTCGGGTGAACCTTGCGTCGCGTCGGCCCGGGGTGCGACATGATGTGCCGCTGTGCCTGGGGTGCGGTCGGTTCCAGGGTGGTGCTCCTGCCCGGGTTGAAGGGTTCGAGCTCGCGTATGTCACCGGAGACGGCGGGCAGGCTCGGGTGGGTCTGGCTGATGCGTGGTCGTTGCGGTTGGAGCGGGCCGCGCCGGTGCGGCAGTTCGTCTCCTACCGGGGTCAGCGGCATCTGACTGGCCGCTGGTGGTCGGCGACCGGCGACCGGCATGTGGGTTATGAGTCGTGGCTGGAGCGCGATCACTTGGCGGCGTTCGACTTCGACCCGTAGGTCGTGGCGATCGCCTCGCAACCGTTCTGGTTGTTCTGGGAGAACGGGGCGGGCAGGTCACGCTCGCATGCGCCTGACTACTTCCTGCGCCGAGGTGATGGCTCGGAGTTGGTGGTCGATTGCCGTCCGGAGGAGCGGTGGCCGGCACGGGCGCTGGAGGCATTCGAGGCGACCCGGGCGGCCTGAGCGCTGACGGGGTGGGAGTACCGGTTGGTCGGGGCTCCGGATCCAGTGACGACGGCGAACATTCGCTGGCTGGCTGGCTACCGTCATCCGCGCCACCGGGTGGCCGCGATCGCCGCTCGGTTGCTGGATTTTCGGTGGTTGATGGGGAGCCGCTGCCGGAGGTGACGCCGCTGGGGTTGCTGGAGGGGTTGCCGCCGGAGGTCTTGGAGGAGGCGAGGACCTGGGAACGGCACATCGTGGAGGTGTTGACGGGGTTGCCGCCGGGTGCTGAGCCGGGCACGGCCGGACGCCCCGAATACGACCCGGTGCAGCACAGTTTGCGCGCCCGTGATCGGGCCAAGGCGGCCGAGCTGGGGGTGAGTGAGCGGACGGTTCAGGGCCGTCGGCTGCGGTTCGGTGATCAGGGGTTGTGGGGGCTGGTCGATCAGCGGGCGCTGCGGGAAGTGGAGGTCGGTGGCCGGGCCGACCCGAGGCTGATCATTGCGTTGCAGGAGGCGATCGCGGCCGAGGCGGGGACCTCGACCGGAACCAGGTCCCGGTTGATCCCCCGGGTCACCAAGAACCTGGAGGAGACGCACGGCCCGGGGGTGGTTCCGCTGCCGGGCAAGACGACGTTCTACCGGCTGATCGACGCGCTTTCGGCCGGAAGGCACACCTTTGGGTCGGCGGTCACCCGCCGCCAGACGGCCCTTTCACCCCGACGATGGCCGGCCAGCCGGGCGAGCAGGTTCAGATCGACTCCACGCCGTTGGACGTGATGGTGGTGCTCGATGACGGGCTGACTGCCCGCGCCGAGCTGACGATCGCCGTTGATGTTGCGACGCGGACGATCTGCGCTGCGGTGCTGCGACCGGTCGGCACCAAGGCGGTCGATGCGGCGTTGCTGTTGGCGCGGATGCTGGTGCCCGAGCCGATGCGGCCGGGCTGGGATCGTTCGCTGGCGATGGCGTCCTCGCGGCTCCCGCACGACCGCCTGATGGAGGTGGACGCGCGGATGGAGCAGGCGGCGGCCAAGCCCGTGATCGTGCCAGACACCGTGGTGATCGACGGCGGAAAGGTGTTCATTTCCGAGGCGTTCCTGCGGGCTTGGGAGCGGTTGGGCATCTCGGTTCAGCGCGCCCGCCCGCGCACTCCGACCGACAAGGCGATCGTCGGAGGCGACGTTCGGCGCGGTCAACACGTTGTGGTGCCAGCACCTGCCCGGTTACGCCGGCCGGGACGTCACCCGCCGTGGCGCGGCGGCCGAGGCGGAGGCGGCTTGGACCGTCTCCGAGCTTCAAGATCTGCTGGATGAGTGGATCGTCTGCGGTTGGCAGATGCGCCCCGGATGATGCGCTGCGCGATCCCTACCTGCCCCGGCGGGCGGTTTCTCCGAACGACGCCTACGCCGCGCAGGTCGCCGCCGGCTACCTGCCGTTGGTGCTTGCTGGGGAGGACTACCTGGAGTTGCTGCCGGTTCGCCTGCCGGGCGATCAACGACTACGGGATCCGGCTGGACTACCGCACCTACGACACCGACCACCGCGGCGGCCTCGACGAGTTGGAGCCCTACCGGCGCCAGCACTCGGAAGTCATGGCCAAGAAGGGACTCTGGGAAGTTCACTACGACCCCTACGACGTCTCCAAGGTGTTCGTCCGCACCCAGCAGGGCTGTGTCACCGTTCCCTGGACCCACCAGGCGATGGTGAACGCGCCGTTCGCCGACTTCACCTGGCGGCATGCCCGCCGCCTGGCCGCGATGCGGGGCTTGGACGACATCTGCGAGAGCGACGTCGCCCGCGTCTTGGACGACCTGCTCACCCGGGCCGAGAACGGCCCGGCACGACTGAGGGGCGATCGGCGCACAGCGGCGATCGCCGCGCGCACCAAGCCCGCCGCGCCTGCTGGGCGGCGCACCCCCGACCGCCAGCCGACCGAACCTGAGCACGTCCAGGACGAGCCCGTCGGCGGCAAACCGGTGGTGACGTTCGGGATTCTCGATGCCGCAGCCGAAGCCGAGAAGTGGATATGAGCCGCCGCACCCGCCCGACCTGGTTGGAACCCGCACAGTCCTCACCGGAGGTCCCCGAGCGGGAGGCGCTTCCGCCGGGCAACCCGCTGACCACCAGGGAGGGCTGGAGACGGTTCGTCGGCCGCGCCCCGCGCCCGCCCGAGCCGTTGAGCGCCGAGGCCCTGCTGGCACTTCCCCGCGCGACGCGGGCCGCTCGCCAGGACGCGCGGCGGGACTATCACGCCGACCTTCCGCTGGTGAGCACCCCGACGATCCAGAAGGTCATCGCCACCGGCAGGTTGCTGGTTCAGCTGAACCGCAACCAGATCTCGGCACGCCGGGGCGCGATCATCAGCGGAATGTCGGGGACCGGCAAGACAACCGCGCTCACCCAATTGGCTCGCGCGCACGAGCTCGCCACCCGCAGGCGGCATCCCCGCGATCCGGAGCGGATGCCGGTGCTCTATGTGACGATTCCACCGGCGGCGACCCCGCGGATGCTCGCGGTTGAGTTCGCCCGCTTCTTCGGCCTGGAGATCGGCCCGAGCGCCAACCTCACCGATGTCACCAACACCGTCTGTTCGGTCGCCGCGCACACCCACGTCGCCCTGGTGCTGGTGGATGAGATCCACAACCTCAACCTGGCGACCCGTTTCGGCGCCGAGGTCTCCGATCAGCTGAAGTACTTCGCCGAGCGGCTGCCCGCAACGTTCATCTACGCCGGAGTCGAAGTCGAGGCCCAGGGACTGTTCGCCGGAGCGCGCGGACGGCAGATCGCCGGACGGTTCGCCGTCGTTGAGGCCGCCCCGTTCGCCTACGGCACCGCCGAGCAGCGGAACGCCTGGGACGCCCTGGTCGCCACGCTGGAGAGCACGCTGCGGCTGCGTGACCACACCCCCGGCACCCTGCCCGCGATAGCCGAAGACCTCTACCGCCGGACCGGCGGGATGATCGGCAGTCTCTCCCAGCTGGTTCGGGGCGCGGCGATCCTGGCCATCGAGACCGGCATCGAGCAGATCACCGACGACCTGCTGGACCTGGTTCCCCTCGACTACGCCGCGATACGGCACACCGCGCCCACCAAGACCAGCAGGCGCGCACTGGGCGAGATCGCGACGCTATGATGCCCAGCCCCTCGCCGCTGCCGCGCCGCCTGCCGATCGCGCCGCCGCCCGCCCGGCACGAGATCCTCGCCTCCCATCTCGCCCGCCTGGCAGCGCTCAACGGCCTGGACGGCGACGAGCTCTGGCAACGAGTCACCGCGCCCTTCCCGACGCTCCGCCGCCGCACTCCCGACCCCGACTCCCTGGCCGCGCTCACCGGACGACCCGCCTGGCACCTGGCCGGCGCGCTGCTGGAGCTGCGTGACCCACCCCCGACCTGGGAGGCGTTCCGGCACCACCCCGCAGATCGGCTGCCCACGCTGCGACGCCCGCCACCCCGGCGGCAAGGTGTTCCGGCTCTCTCCCCACCACCGCTACCTCTGCACCCGGCACCGCTACTGGATCGGCCCACCCGCCTCAACAAGCCTGGCCCGTTCACCGAGCCCGGACACGAACTCCTCAAGGCCCAACGACAGCACCCGCGCCTGCTGCGCCGCCGCGGCTGGGCCGCCACCTACGACGCGGTCCTCACTGCGTTCATGATCTGCGGCGCGCGCTGGGGCCCGCGCGGCAAGCTCGACACCGACAGCACGTTCGTTCAGCAGACGATCTGGGACATCCGCAGCTACACCCTGATCCCCGAAGGCACCGAACGACAGACGTTCAGCTCCTCGCGCGGCTTCGCCGCGATCTACCCCGAAGCGATCGAGCTCGCCCCGCTCGTGGCCGACCCCTACTGGCGGAAGATGGCCGCCGGAAACGGCGCCGAACTCGACCTCTTCCTCACCCAGGTCAGGCACCGTCTCCGCGATCCGGACTACCAGCCCAGCCCCGAGGCCGACGCCGTCGCGCACTGGATCGAACAAGACTGCTGGCGGCCCCCCTGCCCACCCCCGACGACCTTCGCCGCAGCGCCGGGGCACCGCAAGCCCAGCCAGCTGAACACCCCCATCAGCTCGGCCAGCCTGAAGCGCCACGACAACGCCCTGGTCTGGTTCACCCGCAAACGCCAGTGCGGCAACTTGATCCTGCACCACCGCACCATCCACCCCGTCCTGATCCGCGAGTGGTCGATCGAGATGGAGCAGTACGCCGGAGCGATCTGGCAGAGCCAACGGACGGCGAAGCGGTTCCGATGACACCGCTCCCCGAAGACGCAAAATGGACCCGGACGACACACGCCCCGCTGCCCGCACGAACCCTGCATCCGCCCAGTTCCTCACTCGCGCTTACGCAAGGTCAGGCCGGCAGCATGGGCAGTGCCACCACCCACGCCCCAAGATCAGCCAGCAATACCAAGTAGGTCCGGACTCGGATTCAGAGGACAGATGCAACCTCACATGCGACACCCATGGCTGGGCGACCTCGGGGCCCACGGCAGAGATCTCCTCGTCGCCCGGGTCGACATCTCCACCACCATCTGGCCTGCTCTCAACGACGACGAAACCGACGTCATGGTCCTCATCTACTCGGCCGAACGCGGCGAAGACTTCCCCCATCTGGTCAACGCCGCCGCGACCCGGACCCAGAACGTCCTAGCCAACCTCGAATCAATCAAGACCTACGCCATCGAGCACGCCCCCACCGACTGGCGACCACACCTTCAAACGACGGACACAGCCCCGATCCCCGATCGGCTCCACCTGGATGACGTCTCCGTCCTCGCGGCCTGCACCGTGGTCAGCTTCAGTCATCCAGACCTCGGCATCCTCGACGTTCAAACCGACCTCCAGGGGCAGTGCGAGGCCATCGACCACACCTCCTGGAACCCAAGATCCACCGAACATGCAAAGTAGATCCGAACAAGATCCACACTCCTGTTCAGACCTACTCTTCAACCCGCAGGTCACGCACGGCGGGCCCTGCAACCTTCCCCCGGAACGGACAGCAGGCGGTCGACCAGCCCGTCGATGTACTCCGGGGTGAGCGGGCCCATGCCGAACAGGACGCGGATGTACATGGGGGCCAGGACGTGGTCCAGCACCGCGAACGCGTCGGGGGCGTCCTCGCCCCGTTCGCTGGCGCGATCGAGCATGGACTGCAGTTGCCGGGTGCGTTCGGCGCGGAGGCCCTCGCCGGCCCGCACGCCCTGCTGACCGGTCTTCGACAGGGCGATGGCCAGGTGCAGCAGCACCGGACCGTCGGGCCCGGTGATCTCCCGGGCCACGTTGGCCGCGTACGTGCGCAGGTCACCGGCCAGGCTCCCGGTGTCGGGCATCGGCGACCGGGCGTTGAGGCGGGTGAGCACCACGTCGGCGAGCAGGTTCTCCAGATTGCCCCACCGGCGGTAGATGCTGCTGTCGGCCACGCCCGCGCGGGCCGCGACGTCGCGGACGGAGAACGCGCCGTATCCGCGCTCCCCGACCAGCTCCGTCACGGCCTGGTGCACTTCCGCGGCGACGCGCGCACTGCGCCCGCCGGGCCGCCGGACCCGCTGTCGCTCTTCCACGCCACCACCTTAACGCAGTAGGGACTTGCGTTTGTGGCGCACTGCTCCCTACAGTCGCCTAACGCAGTCAACGACTGCGTTAACAGCGCTTCGCCGCACCATCTGCTTCCACCTGCGGCTGAGCGCGACCGATGCTTGAGAGGAATCTCCCCATGGCTGCATCCCCCGCGGCTGTAGGCGGCCGGTCGAACCGTGCCGTGCTGCTCACGGTGACCTGCCTGGGCCAATTCATGGTCCTGCTCGACAACACGATCGTCGGAGCCGCGCTGCCCGACATGCAGCACCGGCTGCACACGCAGCTGACCGGCCTGCAGTGGATCGTCGACGCCTACGTCCTGCTGGTCGCCATGCTGCTGCTGTCCGGCGGCATCTTCGCCGACCGGTTCGGCCGCAAGCGCGTGTACCTGACCGGCGTGGTCGTGTTCACCGCCGCGTCGGTGCTGTGCAGCCTCGCCCCCTCGCTCGGCTGGCTGGTCGCCGGCCGGGTGCTGCAGGGCATCGGCGCCGCGGCGCTGAGCCCCGCCTCGCTGGCCCTGCTCGCCGCCGCGCATCCCGTTCCCCAGGAACGGATCAAGGCGATCGGCCTGTGGGCGGGACTGAGCGGGATCGGTCTGGCCGCGGGTCCCGTGGCCGGTGGCCTGCTCACGGACGCCTTCGGCTGGCCGGCCATCTTCCTGGTCAATCTGCCGATCGGCGCGGTCCTGTTGCTGCTCGGCCTGCGCGGCCTCGAAGAGACCCGCAATCCGAACGCCCCCGCCATCGACGTCCCCGGGACGGTGCTGTCCGTCCTGGGTGTGGGGACGCTGACCTACGGACTGATCGAGGGCGGCGCCCGCGGCTGGACGTCCCCGGTGATCCTCGCGAGCTTCGCCGCCGCGGCAGTCCTCCTCGCCGTGTTCATCACCGTCGAAGCGCGACGCCCGGCGCCGATGCTGCCGCTGCGGCTGTTCCGGCAGCGGCTGTTCACCGTGTCCAACACCGCCATGGTCGTGGTGGGGTTCGCGCTCATGGGCTCGTCGTTCTTCTTCTCCCAGTTCTTCGTGTACGTCCAGGGCAGCTCGATCCTGCGCGCCGGTCTGCAGACCCTCCCCACGTCCCTCACCATGGTGGTCGTCAGTCCGTACGCCGGACGGCTCGCCGCCCGGTACGGCTTCCGCGTCGTGGTCACCGTCGGACTGGCCCTGGCGGGCCTGGGCCTGCTGGCGCTCGGCATGGTGCACGCCGACACCGGCTACGGGAACGTGTGGTGGCGGCTGGGAGTCGTCGGCGTCGGATTCGCCCTGACCATGTCCCCGCTGACGGGAGCCGCCATCCAGGCGGTCAGCCCGCAGGAGGGCGGACTCGCGTCGGGCATCAGCAGCACCACACGGCAGATCGGCGCGGTGCTCGGCGTGGCGGTGCTCGGAGTCGTCGTCCGCACCCGCCAGTCCGGCGGCGCCTCCTTCGAGACCGGCCTCAACAGCGCCTTCGTCACGGCCGGAGCCATCACCCTGGCCACCGCCGTGTTCACCGGCCTGTGGCTCGCGAGGTCAAAGCCCCGGGAGAGCTCCGCGACGTCCCCGCGTCCCACCGACCAGGATGCGGTCACCACCTCGAGCGAGGCATCCGCGACCACCCCCTAGCGACCAGAAGCACCTCGGCCGGGCCTACTTTCGGCGGACGCGGGACCTACTGAAGCCCGCGATGCACTCCGCCTCCCTGACCCCAGGAGTCCGATCCAACGCCCCGAGCGGGGGGGGAATCCCGCAATCGCCGACCTGGCCGCCGCCGCCCGAACGTCACGAGCGACGGCGGCCACCCAAGGATCCCTCCCTTACGACATGTCATCTCCCCCAGGCCCTCAAGCCCCGCCCCCGCCCCCGCCCGAAGCCGAAGATCTCCCTACCGAGCGAGGTGCGAGGGTCAGGCGGCGCCCTTCCTGACCGCCTGGCTCACCTCGGCCGGCGAGACCTGCCAGGGGGCGCCGTGTCCCGGCAGTACCCAGGAGGCCTTCAGCTCCGCGATCTCGTCCAGGGAGGCCAGCGCCGCCTCCGGGTCGTCGGTGAAGGGCGCGGGCTGCGGGCCCTCGCGGCCGGTCAGCACGTGCCGCGTGGTCAGGGCATCGCCGACGAAGAGCGCGTCGGCGATCGGGACGTGCACCGCCACGCTTCCCGGCGAGTGCCCCGGCATCCCGACGATCACCGGGCTCCCCGGCAGGTCCAGGACGTCACCCTCACGGATCTCGGTCACCTCCTTGAGGTGGTTCGTGCGCAGCCCGTTCTTGCGGAGGGAGTACCCGAAGAAGCCAAGTGTCGGACCGATGCGCATGGGACCGAACACCGTCTTGGGCTTCTCTCCCGTGCGGGCGCGAACCGAGTCGGCGGCATGGATGAACACGGGCACCCCGTGCTCGCTGCGCAACCGCTCGGCGAAGCCGATGTGGTCGGAGTCGCCGTGCGTGAGAATGAGGCCGCGGACATCGTCCACCGACTTGCCCAGCGAGCCGAGTTCACTCTGCAGGTCGCTCCAGTGACCGGGCAGGCCCGCGTCGATGAGCGTGATGCCCTCGTCGGTGTCGACCAGATAGCACGCCACGATGTCGTTGCCGAGGCGGTGCAGATGCGGTCCGAGCTTCATGTGTTCTCCCAGGGAGGGCGACGGCGATGATCGTGAACGCCAATGAAATTGCCCACACTGACGAACGTCAATAGTTCCGCTTGATCGCGAACGATGAAGCTCTCCGACCACACGCTTCGCGATGGGAACGCCACCCCGTGACATGATCCCGTGAGCCGGATGGCCGCGAAGTCCTCATGAGAGGCGCGGGCCCCTGCCGCGGGCCGTTAGGCGAGCACCAAGGCCAAGACCAGGCCGCCAGGTGTGAAGACCATCGTGGCCAGGTGGACGAACAAGGCTCGCGTCATGGCCAGCACGGAGAACAACAGCAGCCCTCCGACGAACCAGACACCGAGAATCTGACCCCCGAGGACCTGGGCGGCGTCCTCCTGCTCCCGGGTCGTGGCCCCGAAGCCGATCAGCAGCGCGAAGAGCACCCCGCAGAGCGGTACGTTGACCGCGCCGACGACGACAGCAGCCGTCTTGTCCGCCCGGCGTACGCGTCTCCAGATCCCCACGGCGCTCACGAGCACGGAGCCTATCCGCGACTCCACCCACCCTGCTCTGCCAGATCCGACAAAACAAAAAAAGCCCCGCCACTAAGTGGC
>NZ_QURH01001037.1 GCF_003428695.1 Actinomadura logoneensis | reverse complement strand
GCGCCGGCGCGAGGCGGCGCTCGAGGCGAGCCGGGCGCGGCAGGGGGCCTCCGGGGCGGGCCTCGGATCGGCGTCCGGGATGGGGGCCGTCGCGGCGCGCGCGGCCCTGAAATGGCTCGGGACGCCCTACTCGTGGGGCGGGGGCACCGCGAGCGGCCCCAGCTACGGCATCGAGCAGGGGTCCGGGATCCACGGGTTCGACTGCTCGGGGCTCGCGCTGTACGCGTGGAACAAGGCGGGCGTCCGGCTCGACCACTGGACGGGCACCCAGTGGACGTCCGGCCCGCACGTGCCGGTGGGGCGGCTCAGGCCGGGGGACCTGGTCTTCTTCGCGAGGAACACCTCCGACCCGGACACGATCCACCACGTCGGGATCTACATCGGCCGGGGGCGGATGGTGGAGGCCCCCTACACCGGGGCCAGCGTGCGGATCTCGTCCATCTACCGCGGAGACCTCATCGGCGCCACCCGGCCCTCCGGATGACGCCGTGACCACGCGGGACGGGGACGGCGGGGCCGTCCCCGGCGGTCAGTGACCGCCCAGGTCGGCGAACCGCTTGCGGGAGCGCTCGACCTCGACCTCGGCCTCGACGCGGCCGACCCAGTTCGCGCCCTCGACGGACTTGCCGGGCTCCAGGTCCTTGTAGACCTCGAAGAAGTGCTGGATCTCCAGGCGGTCGAACTCCGGCACGTGGTGGATGTCGCGCAGGTGCTCCATGCGCGGGTCGGTCGACGGGACGCAGAGGACCTTGTCGTCGCCGCCGGCCTCGTCGGTCATCCGGAACATCCCGACCGCGCGGCACTTGATCAGGCAACCGGGGAAGGTCGGCTCCTGGAGGATGACCAGGGCGTCCAGCGGGTCGCCGTCCTCACCGAGGGTGTCCTCGATGAAGCCGTAGTCGGCCGGGTACTGCGTCGAGGTGAACAGCATGCGGTCGAGCCGGATGCGGCCCGACTCGTGGTCCACCTCGTACTTGTTCCGGCTGCCCCGCGGAATCTCGATGGTGACGTCGAATTCCAAGATGTCCTCCGCTTCCCGCGTGGTCGCGGTCATAGTCTGTACATGCCGTGGCGGCGAAGGCCGTACGGCCGGGTCTCCCCTGTTCCGCGCGCCCGACCCCTGGCGGGAGGGCGGCGAGGATCGCAGCCCCTTATATCGTGGCGCGCGTCCCCGCGCGCGGGCGAGGACGCAACTATAAGGATGTCGCACGTTGGTGAGTGCTGAGTTGGGGAGGGGCGTCCCTGTCGTGGCACGTGCTCGGACGCTCGCCGTGGGCACACTGGCCCTGCTCAATGTTTTCGCGATCGCCGCGGGCCTTGCAGTGGTGAAACTCACACCGGCCAGGCGCCTTCTGCCGCAGCCCCCGTCGGTGGCCTCGCACGATCCGGTGCCCACGTCGGCGGGCCTGGCGGCGCCGGACCCGGCCGCCGCGCGCGCTCCGGACCCGTCCGCGCTGGCCGCCCGGCTGTCGGCGGTGCTGAACCAGCCCGGCCCGAGGATCAGCGCGGCGGTGATCGACGCGGCGACGCGGCAGCCGCTGTTCGCCCAGCGCGCCGACCAGGCCGCCACGCCGGCGTCCACGACCAAGCTCGCCACGTCCGTCGCCGCGCTCGCCGCGGTCGGCCCGCAGCACCGGATCACCACCCGTGCGGTCCGGGGGGGCGACGGCGCCGTGGTCCTCGTCGGTGGCGGCGACCCGACGCTGACGGCCGCGCCCCAGAGGCCGGGGACGGGCCGTCCGACGTACGCGTCGCTGGTGGACCTGGCGAAGCAGACCTCGGGCGCCCTCACGCGCGCGGGGGTGCGGCAGGTCCGGGTCGACTACGACGCGTCCGCCTACCAGGGGCCGCGCACCGCTCCTGGTTGGAAGCGCAACTACCTGCCGGACGGTGAGGTCGCCCCGCTGACCGCCCTGACGGTGGACGAGGGACGCATCGGAGGCCCCGGCGCCCACGCGCAGCCGCGCGTCCAGGACCCGCCCGCCGCTGCCGCCCAGACGTTCGCGAGGCTCCTGAAGCGGTTCGGGGTCCTGGCCAAGGCGGGACGTCGCACCACGGCCCCCGCGGATGCCCAGCCCCTCGGAGCAGTGCAGTCGCCTCCGATTTCGGCCCTCATCGAACACGCCATGACCGAGAGCGACAACGACGTGGCCGAGGCCATGGCACGGCAGGTCGCCATCAAGAAGGGACTCCCGGCGTCGTTCGGCGGTGGCGCGCAGGCCGTCCGCGAGACCCTGGCCGGCCTCGGCATCGCGGACGGCGTGAGCGTCTCGGACGGCAGCGGCCTGTCCACCCGGAACCGGATCACGCCCCTCGCGCTCGCCCGGATGGCGGCGCTCGCCGCGTCCCCGCAGCGGCCCGACCTGCGCGCGGCCATCACCGGGATGCCGGTCGCGGGGTTCACGGGGACGCTCGGCCCGCCCCGCTACACCACCCCGGGCAGCCTGGGCGGCGCGGGGATGATCCGGGCCAAGACCGGCACCCTGTCGGGCGTCAACACCCTCGCCGGGCTCGCCGTCGACGCCGACGGACGCCTGCTCGCCTTCGCGTTCATGGCCGGGGACGGCAAGACCTCCGTGGACCCGGGCAAGCTCGACCAGCTCGCCGCCGTCCTCGCGGGCTGCGGCTGCTGATCCCCTGGCGCGGGGGCCGCCACGAGCCCGGTGTGCGGGCCGCCATGAGCCTGCCGCGGCTGGGGCCATGAGCCTGGCGCGTCCGGGGCCATGAGCCTGGCGCTCCTGGGGTCCATGAGCCCGGTGTGCGGGGCGCCGAGAAGCCCGATGCGCGGGGCGTTTCGGAGGCCCCTGCTCTGCGGCCGTCCACACTCGGCGCCCGCGCGCTTATGCGGTCAACGGGTGGGGAGATAACCGGAACGGCCGTTCGTTGAACGGGCGTGCAGGGCGCTCCGGCGCCGGATCGCGAACGTACGGTGGGTGGACATGAGCGCCTCAATGATTGACTGGAACGTCGCGGTGCAGACCGGGACCCGGCTGGTCCGGCCCGGCCCCCAGGTGGAGCCCGCCGAGGCCCGCGAGGTGGTGGCGCAGCTGCGGGAGCTGTCCCGCGTCGCCCACGGGCACGTGCGCGACTTCACCGGACTTCCGATCGAGGCCGACCCCGCCCCCGCGACGGTCGTCGACCGCCCGGGATGGATCAGGGCGAACGTGGACGGGTTCCGGGTCGTCCTGGAGCCGCTGATGGAGCGCATGGCCGAGAAGCGCGGCCCCGGACTGCTCGGCGGCGGCGCCGGGGGAGTGGTCGTCCAGGCCGTCGGCTCGCGCGTCACGGGAATGCAGGTCGGCGCGATCCTGGCCTACATGGCGGGACGGGTGCTCGGGCAGTACGAGCTGTTCCTCCCGCCGGACCCGTCCGGCGAGGCGCCCGCCGGACGGCTCACCCTCGTCGCGCCCAACATCGTCGCGGTCGAGCAGGAGCTCGACGTGGACGCGCGCGACTTCCGCCTGTGGGTCTGCCTGCACGAGGAGACGCACCGCGCCCAGTTCACCGGCGTCCCGTGGCTGCGCTCGTACGTCCAGGACCAGATGACCGAGTTCCTGCTCGCCTCCGACCTCGACCCCGGCGCGATGCTGGACCGCCTGCGCGACGCCGCCGAGGCGGTCGCGGACGCGGTGCGCGGCGGCGAGGGCAACCTCATCGACGCCATCCAGACGCCCGCGCAGCGCGAGATCCTCGACCGCCTCACGGCCGTGATGACGCTGGTCGAGGGGCACGGCGACTATGTGATGGACGCGGTCGGGCCCGAGGTCGTGCCGTCCGTCCGGCAGATCCGCGACCGGTTCCAGGGGCGGCGCGAGGGCGGCTCGAAGCTGGACCGGACGATCCGGCGGCTGCTCGGCATCGAGCTGAAGATGAAGCAGTACGCGGAGGGCTCCCGCTTCGTCCGGCGGGTCGTGACCGAGGTCGGCATGGCCAACTTCAACCGCGTCTGGGACTCGCCCGAGACGCTGCCCACGCACGCCGAGATCAAGGAGCCCGCGCTCTGGATGCGGCGCGTCCTCGACCCGCCCGCCATCGACACGACCCCGCCCGAGGCCAACGAGGCCTGAGTCTCGGTCTGCCCGTTCGCCCGTTCGCGTGATCTGCGGTCCGCGTGACCCGGCCTGCCCGGAGGGGGACGGCGGCTCGCAGCGGGGAGGCTGAAGGGCCTTCGCCGCGGAAACGTCGGAGGGCCGTGGTACTGGTTGGCGCATGGGGCCTGATCCGGCGGTGGCGGCGGTGCGGCTGGCGGTGCGGCGCGCACTCGCCGGCCTGCCGCCTGGTGCGATGACACTGGTCGCGTGCAGCGGCGGGGCCGACTCGCTCGCGCTCGCCGCCGCGCTCGCGTTCGAGGCGCCGCGGTCCGGCCGTCCGGCGGGCGGGGTGACGGTCGACCACGGACTGCAGGACGGGTCCGCCGAACACGCCGAGCGGGTCGTCCGGACGATGGCGTCGCTCGGCCTCGATCCCGCCGGGTCGGTCGCCGTGGTGGTCGGCACGGAGGGCGGGCCCGAGAACGCGGCACGGGTCGCCCGCTACGACGCGCTCGACCGCACCGCGCGGCGGCTGCGGGCAGGCGCGGTGTTCCTCGGGCACACCCGCGATGACCAGGCCGAAACGGTGCTGCTCGGGCTCGCGCGCGGGTCCGGGGCCCGGTCGCTGGCCGGGATGCCGCCGTCGTTCGTCCGCCGGAGCGGTGCCGCACCGGAAGGCGATCACGAGCTGTGTGAAGTTCGTTACGAACGGCCACTGCTCGATCTGGACCGCGCGACCACCCGCCGTGCGTGCGAGGCGCTCGGGCTGGAGCCCTGGGACGATCCGCACAACGAGGACCCGGCGTACGCGCGCGTCCGGGTCCGGCGCGAGGCGCTGCCCGCGCTCGAAGGCTCCCTCGGGCCCGGTGTGGCCGAGGCGCTGGCGCGCACGGCCCGGCTGTTGCGCGACGACGCCGACGCGCTGGACGCGCTCGCCGCCGAGGCCGGCGCCCGCGCCCGTGCCACCGGCGAGGAGGGCGAGGACGGGCTCTCGATCAAGGTCCTGGAGGGGCTTCCCCGGGCGGTGCGGACCCGGGTCCTGAAGGCCGCGGCGATCGAGGCGGGCGGTCCAGCGGGTACGCTCGCGGCCGTCCACGTCGATGACGTGGACCGGCTGGTCACGGGCTGGCGCGGGCAGCGGCACGTCGATCTCCCCGGGGGGATCCGGGCGTACCGGCGGTGTGGCAGGCTGCTGTTCGGCCGGGAGTGACGCCGCGCCGTGTGCGTGCCCGCGCGTCGCCGCACGCACGGTGACCGTCTCGATGAGGGTGGGGTAGTGGACGAGAAGGACCTGGGCGCCGACCTTTCCAAGGTGCTGATCCCGGAGGACGTCCTCCAGGCCAAGGTCAGGGAGTTGGCCGCGCAGATCGACGCCGACTACGCGGGGAGGGACCTGCTGCTCGTCGGCGTGCTCAAGGGCGCGGTGATGGTCATGGCCGACCTCGCGCGCGCGCTGCACACGCCCGCGTCGATGGACTGGATGGCGGTCTCGTCCTACGGGTCGGGCACCAAGTCGTCCGGCGTGGTGCGGATCCTGAAGGACCTCGACACCGACATCCTCGACCGGCACGTGCTGATCGTCGAGGACATCATCGACTCCGGCCTGACGCTGTCCTGGCTGATCAGCAACCTGCGGTCGCGCGGGCCGGCGTCGCTGGAGATCTGCGCGCTGCTGCGCAAGCCGGAGGCGGTGCGCACGGAGATCGACTGCCGGTACCTCGGGTTCGACATCCCGAACGAGTTCGTCGTCGGCTACGGCCTGGACTACGGGGAGAAGTACCGCAACCTGCCGTTCGTCGGCACGCTGGCCCCGCACGTCTACGGCGGGACCGCGGACTGACGCGGCGGGCGCGCGGCGGACGGCGGGACCGGCGGCGCGGGGACGGCCGGAGGTGAACCGGCGGAACCGTGCGCGGACCCGTACCGCCGGCGGTCTGGAACAACGGGCCCCTGTGGGACGTTGCAGACTTTGTTGACGGGTATATCGAACGGATCAGGGGATCGGCGCTGGCTGCATCCCCTGTGTTCCGCGGTGTACCGTCAGTGTCCCGAGCCTTCGGGCGTGGGAGTGTGAGGGTGACCGCACCGGCGGGTTTCGCTACCGGCGAGGGCCTGCCCGGCTCGGAGCCGGTTCGCGAGGGCGCCCGTCCCCGCGGGGACGGGCGAGGATCGCAATGTCAGGAGGGACGGGGCCCGGAGGGGTTACCGGATAAATGGACGTGAAGCGCTATTTTCGCGGGCCGCTGCTGTGGATCCTGCTGTTCTGCCTCTTGGTCGCCCTGGTCATGTGGGGCGTCAACCCCGGCCGCTCGTTCGAGAAGGTCGACACCTCCAAGGTGGTCCAGGAGATCAACGCGGGGCAGGTGAAGTCCGCCAAGATCATTGACAAGGACCAGCGGATCGAGGTCACCCTCAAGGACGGTGACAAGCGGCAGCAGGCCTCCTGGGTGGACGGCCAGGGCCTGCAGCTGCAGAACATGCTCCAGAAGCAGGTCGACTCCGGGTCGCTGACCGGCGGCTACACCGTCGACGTCCCCAAGCAGAGCTTCATCCTGAACCTGTTGTTCAGCCTGCTGCCCATCGTGGTCATCGTGCTGATCTTCCTGTTCATCATGAACCAGATGCAGGGCGGCGGCAGCCGGGTGATGAACTTCGGCAAGTCCAAGGCGAAGCTGATCACCAAGGACACGCCGAAGACCACGTTCGCGGACGTCGCCGGGGCCGATGAGGCCCTGGAGGAACTCACCGAGATCAAGGACTTCCTGCAGAACCCGGCCAAGTTCCAGGCCATCGGGGCGAAGATCCCCAAGGGCGTGCTGCTGTTCGGCCCGCCCGGCACCGGCAAGACGCTGCTCGCGCGCGCCGTCGCGGGCGAGGCCGGCGTGCCGTTCTACTCGATCTCCGGTTCGGACTTCGTCGAGATGTTCGTCGGCGTCGGCGCCTCCCGGGTGCGCGACCTGTTCGAGCAGGCGAAGGCCAACGCCCCGTCGATCATCTTCATCGACGAGATCGACGCCGTCGGCCGGCACCGCGGCGCGGGCCTCGGCGGCGGCCACGACGAGCGCGAGCAGACGCTGAACCAGCTCCTCGTCGAGATGGACGGCTTCGACGTCAAGGGCGGCGTCATCCTGATCGCCGCCACCAACCGGCCGGACATCCTCGACCCGGCGCTGCTGCGCCCGGGCCGGTTCGACCGGCAGGTCACCGTCGACCGTCCGGACCTGGAGGGCCGCAAGGGCATCCTGCGGGTGCACGGGCGCGGCAAGCCGTTCGCCCCGGACGTCGACCTCGACGTCATCGCCCGCCGCACCCCCGGCTTCACGGGCGCCGACCTGGCCAACGTCATCAACGAGGCGGCGCTGCTCACCGCGCGCTTCGACCGCAAGCTGATCGACATGGAGACCCTCGAGGAGTCGATCGACCGCGTGATGGCCGGGCCGGAGCGCAAGACCCGGGTCATGTCGGAGAAGGAGAAGAAGGTCATCGCCTACCACGAGGGCGGTCACGCGCTCGTGGCGCACGCGCTGCCGAACGCCGACCCCGTGCACAAGGTGACGATCCTGCCGCGCGGCCGGGCCCTCGGCTACACGATGACCCTCCCGATGGAGGACAAGTTCCTCAGCACCCGGTCGGAGATGACCGACCAGCTGGCGATGCTGCTGGGCGGCCGGACGGCCGAGGAGCTGGTGTTCCACGAGCCGACCACCGGCGCGGCCAACGACATCGAGAAGGCCACCTCGATCGCGCGCAACATGGTGACCGAGTACGGCATGAGCGAGCGCCTCGGCGCCCGCAAGTTCGGCACCGGCCAGGGCGAGGTCTTCCTCGGCCGCGACGTGGGCCACGAGCGCGACTACTCCGAGGACATCGCGTCCGCGATCGACGACGAGGTGCGCCGGTACATCGAGACCGCGCACGACACCGCCTGGGAGATCCTGGTCGAGTACCGGGACGTCCTGGACGACCTGGTCGTCAACCTCATGGAGAAGGAGACCCTCTCCAAGGAGGAGGTGCTGCGCATCTTCGCCCCGATCCAGAAGCGTCCGCACCAGAACTCCTACACCGGCTACGGCAAGCGGCTCCCGTCGGACCGCCCGCCCGTGCTGACCCCCAAGGAGCTCGCGCTCATGGGCCCGCAGGACGTGCCGTCCGACCTGGTGCAGAACAACGGGCAGGGCGGGGCGTCCGACAACGTCGCGCAGCCGTCCGACCCGAACCAGGGCGAGAGCTGATCCACTTGTCCGACGAGCAGTTCCCGGCCGGACCCTCCGCCGCCGCCGACGCCCTGTCGCCGCTGGAGGAGGGTCTGGCCGACCGCGCGACCGACTTCGACAACGCCCGAATCGAGCGGGCCGTCCGGGAGATCCTGTTCGCGATCGGGGAGGACCCCGACCGCGACGGCCTCCGCGACACCCCCGCCCGGGTGGCGCGGGCGTACGCCGAGCAGTTCGCGGGTCTGCGGCAGAAGCCAGAGGACGCGCTGAACCGGATCTTCGAGGCCGACCACGACGAGATGGTCCTGGTCAAGGACATCGAGGTCTACTCGACGTGCGAGCACCACCTGGTGCCGTTCCACGGCCTGGCGCACGTGGGGTACACGCCGAACAAGTCCGGCCAGATCACCGGGCTGTCGAAGCTCGCGCGGCTGGTGGACGTGTACGCCCGGCGCCCGCAGGTGCAGGAGCGGCTGACCAGCCAGGTCGCGGACGCGATCATGGAGATCCTGGAGCCGCGCGGGGTGATCGTGGTGATCGAGGCCGAGCACCTGTGCATGACCATGCGCGGTGTCCGCAAGCCCGGCGCCAAGACGGTCACGTCGGCCGTGCGGGGCGACTTCCGCGAGTACGCCCAGACCCGCGCCGAGGCGATGAGCCTCATTCTCGGCCGCCCTTCCTGATCGTCGGCGGGCGTCCGCCGGCCGGGCTGGGCGTTCCGGACTCGGGGCGGGTTCCAGCGGGCGGACGGGTTGGAGTGGATCAAGGCGTCGAGCGCCCGGTCTCCCGAGGGAGACCGGGCGCTTTCGCGTTGTCCACAGGGCGGGGCGTGCGGCGGGGAGTGTCCGGAGGAGGGCATAGGGTTGTGGACATGACCAGTTCCGTCGTTCCGGGGCTGCCCGAGCCAGGGCGATGCCTCGTCATGGGCGTGGTCAACGTCACGCCCGACTCCTTCTCCGACGGCGGTGACTGGTTCGACGCCGACAAGGCGGTCCGGCACGGGCTCGACCTGGTCGCCGAGGGCGCCGACGTGGTGGACGTGGGCGGCGAGTCCACTCGGCCGGGGGCGCAGCGCGTCTCCCGCGCCGAGGAGCTGCGCCGCGTCGTCCCGGTGATCACGGCGCTGGCGGAGGCGGGCGTCCCGGTCAGCGTCGACACCATGCGCGCCGAGGTCGCCGAGGCCGCGGTCGAGGCCGGGGCGAAGCTGGTCAACGACGTGAGCGGCGGTCTCGCCGACCCGGCGATGACCCGGCTCGTCGCCCAGGCGCGCGTCCCCTATGTGGTGATGCACTGGCGCGGCCACAGCACCGACATGAACGAGCGGGCCGTCTACGGCGACGTGGTGGCCGAGGTCCGCGAGGAGCTGCTGCGCCGGGTGGACGCGGTGCTCGCCGAGGGCGTCGACCCGTCCATGATCGTCCTCGATCCGGGGCTGGGGTTCGCCAAGAACGCCGAGCACGACTGGGCGCTGCTGGCGCACATGGACGCGCTGGTCGACCTGGGGTTCCCCGTGCTGTTCGGGGCGTCCCGCAAACGCTTCGTGGGCCGCGCGCTCGCCGCCCCCGACGGCACCCCCCGCCCGGTCCGCGAGCGCGACGACGCCACGGTGGCGATCACCGCCCTGGCGGCGGCGGCCGGCGCGTGGTGCATCCGCGTGCACCGCGTCCGCCCTAACGCCGACGCCGTCCGCATGGCCGCCGCGATCGCGGCCCACACGACCGGCGCGTGGGCCTCGTGACCGGCGACGCGCGGGCCGTGAAGGCGGTCGAGGAGGCCAACGCCGAGTTCTACACGGCGTTCGAGGTCGGCGACCTCGACAAGATGTCCGCGGTGTGGGCCGACGGGGAGCACGCCGGGTCGCTGGTGTGCGTGCACCCGGGCTGGCCGATGCTGCGCGGCCGGGACGAGGTGCTGCGGTCCTGGGCGCTGATCATGGCCAACACCTCCTACATCCAGTTCGTCCTGACGGACGTGGAGATCGACGTTTACGGCGACCATGCCGTGGTGACGTGCAAGGAGAACGTCCTCACCGCCGACGAGGACACCGAGACGGGCTTCCTCGCCGGTGGGAGCATCGTCGCCAGCAAGGTGTTCGTCCGCGACGGCGCGCGCTGGCGGCTGCTGCTCCACCACGGTTCACCCATCCTGAGCACCACAGAGGAAGAATGAGCCTGGACCGGATCGAACTGCGCGGGCTGCGGGCCCGCGGCCGGCACGGATGCCTGCCCGCCGAGCGTGAGCTGGGCCAGGAGTTCGTGGTGGACGTCTCGCTCGGGCTGGACACCCGCCCGGCCGCCGAGGGTGATGATCTTTCGCGTACCGTCGACTACGGATCGCTCGCGAGCAGGTTGGTCGCCGTGGTGGAGGGCGAACCCGTCAACCTGATCGAAACGCTCGCCGACCGGCTCGCGAAGATCTGTCTGGAAGACCCGAACGTCGCCGAGGCCGACGTCACCGTGCACAAGCCCGCCGCTCCGGTGCCGCACCCGTTCGAGGACGTCGCCGTGAGGATCAGGAGGAGTCGCCCATGACAGCGTCCGACCACAAAGCGTCCGCCCACCAGCCGGACCAGATGCCCGACCGGACCGCCACGGGCGGCCACATGCTCGTGTCGCACCGCGTCGTGCTGTCGCTGGGGAGCAACCTCGGCGACCGGCTGGACAACCTCCAGGAGGCCGTCGACGCGCTGTTCGACGCGCCCGGCCTCGACTACGTGGCCATGTCGCCGGTCTACGAGACCGCGCCGTTCGCGCCGCCCGGCGAGGAGCTTCCCGAGCAGGGCGACTACCTGAACATCGTGCTGGTCGCCGACACCCGGCTGCCTCCGGAGAACCTGCTGGAGCGCGTGCTCAACATCGAGAACTCGATGCGCCGCGTCCGCGAGGTCCGGTGGGGGCCGCGCACCCTGGACATCGACATCGTGATCTTCGGCGACGTCGTGCTGGACGAGCCCGACCTGACCCTGCCGCACCCGCGCGCCCACCAGCGGGCGTTCGTGCTGGTGCCGTGGGCCGACATCGAGCCGGACGTGCTGCTCGGCGACCACGGACGGGTGGGCGACCTCGCCGCCGCCGCGGTGCGCGAGGGAGGCCCGGACGCCGTGCGCCGCCGCGACGACCTGACCCTCCAGCCACCTGCATGAGACCGTCCCGTCCCGCCGTGCTCGCCATCCTCGTGGTCGTCCCCGCGGCGATCACCTGGGTGGTGCTGCGCGCCGCCTACCTGTCGCTGCCGGTGCTGCCGTGGACGGCCGTGCCGACGCTGCTGCTGCTCGCCCTCGGCGAGGCGTTCACCGGGTTCAACCTGCTGCGCCGCATCCGCCGCAAGCCGGGGAGCGACCTGAAGCCGGTCGAGCCGATCGTCGCGGCCCGGATGGCGGCGCTCGGCAAGGCCAGCGCGCACGCCGCCGCCGTCCTCGCCGGGATCTTCGGCGGCTTCGCGCTCAGCCTCGGCGACAACCTCGACAAGTCCACCCCCCGCCAGGACTTCTTCGTCAGCGGCTCGACGTTCCTCGCCGCCCTCGTCCTGGTCGGCGCGGCCTTCTTCCTCGAGTACGCCTGCCGCGTCCCCAAGGACCCGGACGACGACCACCGCGACCACGGGGTTTCCCGCGCCTGACCCGCCCGCTCCTGACCCGCCCGTGCCGGACAACCCCCTGCCCGATCCGCCCTGTGCCCGACTCGTCCTGTGCCCGACTCGTCCTTTCGTTCTTCCCCGTCTCGGGGGGCGGGCCGGTAATTCCGGGCTACTTGTCGATGTCGCCGACGACGAAGAACATGGAGCCCAGGATGGCGATCATGTCGGCCACCAGGCAGCCCGGCAGCAGTTCGGCCAGCACCTGGATGTTGTTGAACGACGCGGAACGCAGCTTCAGCCGCCACGGGGTCTTCTCACCGCGGGACACCAGGAAGTAGCCGTTGAGGCCGAGCGGGTTCTCCGTCCAGGCGTAGGTGTGGCCCTCGGGGACCTTCAGCACCTTCGGCAGGCGCTGGTTGATCGGGCCGGGCGGGAGGTCGGCGAGCCGGTCGAGACAGGCGTCGGCGAGGTCGAGCGAGGCGTGCACCTGGTCGAGGAGGCACTCGAACCGGGCCAGGCAGTCGCCCTCGGTCCGGGTGACGACGCGGACGGGCAGCTCGCCGTAGGCGAGGTACGGCTCGTCCCGCCGCAGGTCGAAGTCGACGCCGGCGGCGCGCGCGATCGGGCCGGACACGCCGTACTGCAGGATCTGCTCGCGGTCGATCGTCCCGACGCCGCGGGTGCGGGCGCGGAAGATCTCGTTGCCCATGATGAGGTCGTCGATCTCGGGCATCCGCGACCGGACGTCCGCCACGGCCCGGCGCGCCCGGTTCGTCCAGCCCGCGGGCAGTTCCTCCTTGAGGCCGCCGACGCGGTTGAACATGTAGTGGATGCGCCCGCCGGAGACCTCCTCCATCACGCGCTGCAGCGTCTCGCGCTCGCGGAACGCGTAGAAGATCGGCGTGATCGCGCCCACCTCGAGGGGGTACGAGCCGAGGAACATCAGGTGGTTGAGGACGCGGTTCAGCTCGGCGAGCAGCGTCCGCGCCCAGACCGCGCGCTGCGGAACCTCCATGCCGAGCATCCGCTCCACGGCGAGGACGACGCCGAGCTCGGACGAGAACGCCGACAGCCAGTCGTGCCGGTTCGCCAGCACGATGATCTGCCGGAAGTCGCGGACCTCGAACAGCTTCTCGGCGCCGCGGTGCATGTAGCCGACGACCGGCTCGGCGGCGACGATGCGCTCGCCGTCCAGGGTGAGCCGCAGGCGCAGCACCCCGTGGGTGGACGGATGCTGCGGGCCGATGTTGAGGACCATGTCCTCGGTGGCCAGCTCCTTGGCGCCCGCGCCGATCCCGACGGTCCTCTGCGTGGTCACGGTCCTCATCGTGCCACGCCCGCCTCCCTCACGCGGAGGCCGATCTCGTCCTCATGCGGTGGCGGCGTAAGGCGCGGGGGTGCTTCGCTCATGCGCGGGCTTCGAGGGGAGGGCTCGCGGCGGGGCCGTTGTTTCCGGTTGACTAGGGAGCAATGAACCCAAGCCACCACGAACGGCCGACATCCGGCGAACGGGCCGACGCATCGGACGTTCCGCCGCCCGGTCCCGACCCGCTCGTCCAGGACGCGGCAGGTGCGGAGAACGGGCAGAATGTGTTGCCCGCGCAGAATGTGCAAGGTGTGCCGCCCGGTTCGCAGGGCGGCCCGCCGGCGCCGTCCGCGCGGCAGGACCAGGGCGCCCCGCCCGGGCCGTCCGCGCCGTACGGACGGGCCGGGGAGGGCGCGTACGCCGGACGGCCTCCCCAGGGCGGGACGCCTTCGAATGGTGCCGGAGGTGCCGCGTTGTACCCGGTGGCGGAACAGCAGGAGGGCGCGGCCGGGTATCCGGCGGCGGACGCCTTCGAGCCCGGCGGAGGGCTCGCGTGGTCCCGGATCTCCCCGCGCTACCCGTGGCACCGGCGTCTCGCCGCGCTGCTGCGCGCGATCCCGGTCGGCGCGGTGGGGGCGTTCCTGCTCTGGCGCGGTGGCGGGACGGTCGCGGCCCTGCTGTGGGTCGCGGCGGTGCTGGTCGTCCTCGTCGGGTACTGGGTCGTGGTCGAACTGGCGTACCGGTCGCACGGGTACGCCGAGCGCGGTGACGACCTGATCGTGACGAGCGGGGTGTTCGTCCGCCGACTGATCGTCGTCCCGTACGGGCGGATGCAGTTCGTGGACGTCACGGTGGGGCTGCTGGAGCGCTGGATGGGCATCGCGACCGTCCGGCTGCACACGGCCGCCGCCGCGACCGACGCCGCGATCCCCGGCCTTCCGGCCGCCGAGGCCGCGCTGCTCCGCGACCGGCTCGCCCGCAAGGGCGAGGAGCGGAGCATGGGCCTGTGACCGCGCCGCAGGACCCGCCGTCCAACGGCGACTCGCACGACGCGTCCCCGGGCGACGCCTCCCCGAGCGCGGCCCCGCACGACGCCGTCCCTCAGGGGTTCGCTCCGCCCGACTCTCCGTCCGAAGGGTCCGGCGCACAGGACGTGGGCGCGCAGTACCCGCAGCCGCAGGGCGCGGGTTATCGGCCTCCTCAGGGGCCGGGGGCTCATCCTTATGGGTTCGCGGCGGGCGGTGCGCAGCCGCCTGGTTCTCAACCGCCTGGTTCTCAGCCGCCGGTGAATCCTGGGTTCGCGTCTCCGGACGGTAGGCCGCGGCCCACGTTCATGCCTCCGCCCGGAATGCAGCCTCCGGCCGGGCCGGTGATGTACGGCCCGCCGGGGATGCCGCCGGTGTATCCGGCCGCCGGGTATCCGCCGCGTCCCGGTTATGCGCCGCGTCCGCCGTACGGAGCGCCGCAGGCGTATCCCGGAGGGCCGCCCTACGCGATGCCGCCCTACGGCTACCGGCCCCCGCCGCCCCCGCCGCCCGTCCGGTTCTCGGTGGGGACGCACCGGCTGCACTGGGCGACCGCGCCGCTGCGCGCCGCCGCCATCATGATCGTCTACTTCGTGCTGCTCGGGTTCCCGCTGCTGTTCACGCGGACGCGGGGCGGGGCGTCGATCTCGCTCAGCCCGGCCGTCCTGCTCCGGTTCCTGGTCGTGTCGCTCATCGTGGGCGTGGTCGCCGTCGCGGCCGGGCTCTGGGGATGGCTCGGGCTGCGGTTCTGGGTCGAGGGGGACGACCTGGTCGTGCAGAACGGGCTGCTGCGGCGGGCCGTCCGGCGCATCCCGCTGTCCCGGATCCAGGCGATCGACGTCGTCCGGCCGCTGGTGACGCGGGTGTTCTCGCTCGCCGAGGTCCGGGTCGAGCTGGCCGGCGGCGGGCAGAGCGAGATCGCGTTCCGCTACCTCGGCCGCCGCGCCGCGCAGGACCTGCGCGCCGAACTGCTCGCGCGCGCCGCCGGGCTGCCCGGCCACACGCCGGAGGCGCCCGAGCGCCCCGTCTACCGGGTGCCGTTCGGGACGCTGCTGGCCGGGCTGATGCTCAAGCTGCCGGTGATCGCGACGTTCCTGCTGCTGGTCTTCTCGCTGGTGTTCCTGATCGCCTTCCAGGAGGCGGCGATGCTGGCGGTCGCCCTGCCGGCGCTGCTCGGCCTGATCCGCGCGGTGGTCGCGCCGATGGTCATGTACGCGAACTTCACGGTCGCGGTGTCCCCGGACGGCGTGCGGCTGCGGTACGGGCTGCTGGAGACGCGGATGCAGACCGTCCCGCCGGGGCGCGTCCAGGCGGTCAGCGTGGTCGAGCCGTCGGTGTGGCGCGGCCTGGGCTGGGCCCGGCTGGACGTCACCGTCGCCGGGTACGCCGGCGAACGGCAGGCGCTCTCGTCCACGCTGCTCCCGGCCGCGCCGAGGCAGGTCGCCGCGCAGCTCGTCTCGCTCGTCTTCCCCGGGACGAACGTCGACGCCGTCCCGCTGCTCCCGGCGTCCGCGCGGGGGATGACCGTGGACCGCGCGGACGGCGCCGGGACCGACGACGTCGTGTTCGTGGCCAGGCACGGCTGGCTGTGCCGCCGGACGGACGTGATCGCCCACGCGCGCGCCCAGAGCGTCCGGCTCACGGTGAACCCGGTGCAGCGGCTGCTGAAGCTCGGCACCGTCCATGTGGACGCGCCGCCCGGGCTCGTCCAGGTGGCGGCGGCCGACCGCGAACTGGGGGAGGCGCGCGCCATCGTGGAGTCCACGGCGATGCGCGCCCGCAGCGCGCGGGCCGCGTCCGGCGACACCAGCCACTGGGCCACCCGCCGCTCTCCGGCCGTCTGACCTCGGCGGGGTCGAGCCCAGTCACGGCGATGAGGGACATATTGTTCCAGCGTGAGCGAGATGTCCTATGACCCGTGGTCGGCCGCGTTCGTCGCGGACCCGTACCCGGTGTTCGAGCGCCTGCGGGCGGAGCGGCCGGTGTTCTTCGACGAGGCGACCGGCCAGTGGGTGGTCAGCCGCTACGCCGACGTGGACGCGCTGCTGCGCGACCGCCGCCTCGGCCGGTCCTACCTGCACGCCGGGACGCACGAGGAGTTCGGGCAGCGGCCGGAGCCGGACTTCCTGAAGCCGTTCTGGGACCTGGTCCGCGCCGGGATGCTGGACGTCGAGCCGCCCACGCACACCCGGCTGCGCCGCCTGGTGTCCAAGGCGTTCACGGCCCGGATGGTCGAGGGGCTGCGGCCCATGGTCCGCGGGCTCGCCGAGGAGCTGGCCGCGGGCCTGGTCGCGCGCGGCGGCGGCGACCTCCTCGCCGAGCTGGCCGAGCCGCTGCCGGTGACCGTGATCGCCGAGATGCTGGGCGTCCCGGCGGAGGACCGCGGGCTGCTGCGCCCCTGGTCGGCCGACATCTGCGGGATGTACGAGCTGAACCCGCCGGACGAGGTGCAGCGGCGGGCCGTCCGGGCGGCGAACGAGTTCTCCGACTACCTGCGCGGGCTGGCGCGGGCGCGCGCCGCCGAACCGCGCGACGACCTGATCTCGGCGCTGGCCCGGGTCGCCGACGAGGGCGACCGGCTCACCGAGGACGAGCTGATCGGCACCTGCGTCCTGCTGCTGAACGCGGGCCACGAGGCGACCGTGAACGCGACCGGCAACGGCTGGTGGACGCTGTTCCGCAACCCCGGCGAGCTGGCGCGGCTGCGCGCCGACCACGGGCTCGTCCCGACGGCGGTCGAGGAGCTGATGCGCTACGACGGCCCCGCGCCGATGTTCGAGCGCTGGGTGCTGGAGGACGTCGAGGTCGGCGGCGTGGCCATCCCGCGCGGCCAGGAGATCGCGCTCCAGTTCGCGTCGGCCAACCGCGACCCCGAGGTCTTCGACGACCCGGACCGGCTGGACCTGGCGCGCGACCCGAACCCGCACATCAGCTTCGGCCTCGGTATCCACTACTGCCTGGGCGCGCCGCTCGCGCGCATCGAGATGGCCGAGTCGCTGGGCGCGATTCTGCGCGCGGCCCCGGACCTCCGGCTGGTCGAGGAGCCGCGCTGGAAGCCGGGCTACATCCTGCGCGGGCTGGAGTCCCTCAAGGTCGAGGTCTGAACCGCTCGATCCTCCGGCGCCGGGCCTGAGCCTTACCCGGCTTGGTCCGGGCCGGACGGTCAGGGGCGGAGGCCGGCCAGGGACGGTGGCAGCGGCATGCCGACGGACTGGGCCAGCCAGCCGAAGCCGCCGAGGCCCGACGCGTCCAGGAGTTCGGCCTCCTCGCCCGCGGTGCGGAGGCCGACGAGATAGGCGCGCGGGTCGCTGTGGGCGAGGTCCAGTGGCGGACGCGCGCCCGTGAGGCCGAGGGCGCGCAGCGCGTCCCGCTGGGTCGTCAGCAGGGTCGCGTTCGCGCCCGCGCGTTCACCGGCGGCGGCGCAGGCGTCCAGGGCGACGTGCGCGGTGATGTCGCACGAACCGTCCGGGACGGGCGCGACCGTCGCCCCGTCGCGGTATCCGGTGAGCGAGCCGTACGGCGGACGGGACGTCCGCGTGTGCGCGTAGTCCATGGCGACCGCCAGCCCCGCGTCGAGGCGTTCGACGACCGCCGCCCAGGCCCGGCAGCGCGGATGCCCGATCTCGGCGCGGTCGCCGGGTTCGGTGAGAGGCCACCAGTCGGCGGCCCAGTCCAGATCCTCGGGGGTGGGCGGCGGTCCCAGGCGTTCGGTTCCGGACGTGCGGCAGACCTCGACGAGGCGGGGGCCACGGTCGGTCTGCTCCACGACGTCGAGCGGGACGTTGTCGAGCCATTCGTTCGCGATGACCAGGCCGGTGACGGACTCCGGCAGGGTGGAGCGCCACTCGATCGCGTCGGGCAGGCCGTCCGGACGGGGCGCGACCTCCACGGCGATCGGACGCAGCCGCTCTGCGAGGTCGGGACCGGCGTGCCCGAGCAGGTGCCGCAGGATCCCGGCGCAGCCCGCTCCGACGTCCACGACGTCCAGCCGGTCGGGGCGGCCCAGCGCCTCGTCCACCTCGCCGAGCAGCCGGGCCAGCGCCGAGGTGAACCGGGACGACGCGCTCACCGAGGTGCGGAAGTGCTCGGCCGGGCGCTCGCCGCGCCGGTAGAAGCCGTCCTCCCCGTAGAGCGCCAGCTCCATCGCGGGCCGCCACGATGCCCAGGTCAACGCCACCACCCTGCCGACGTTACCGCGCCCCGGCGGCCGGACGGGCGATCGCCGGACCGCGGCCCAGCCGTGCCCGGCGTGCGTCCGGCCCTCTCCCGGACCGGCGGGCCGATCCGCGTCCGGGCCGCGTCCGGGCCGCGTCCGGGCTTCCCCGTACCGGCGGACCGGGC
>NZ_QURH01001041.1 GCF_003428695.1 Actinomadura logoneensis | reverse complement strand
AGCGCGACGGCGTCCTGCGCCGTGTCCGCCGCAGCGACGCGCCGCAGCAGCTCCTCGGCGACCGGCTCGGCCTCCGGCGGCGCCTCCGCGACGACCGCCCCGCGCCCGACCCCGCCCAGCGGCGTCTCCGCGGTCTCGGTGAACGCCCGGTCGCCGTCCACGACCAGCGCGGCGGCCTCGTCCAGCTCCAGGTCCAGGTCCCGCGCCAGCCAGATCAGATGCTGCAGGGCCTCCCCGGACGGGCAGCCCAGCCGTTCCGCGAGCACGACACGAGCCTCGGAGAGGACGGCGCGCTCCCGCGCTCCGTCCCCGACTCCGGCAAGTTCGGCGCCCATCGGCATCGCACCCGTCTCCGTCACCCGCTACCCCTCACGACATTCATGACCGTACAGTCACGAACGCCATGTAAACGGATGCTCATTCCTTAAATCGGTAAAGCCCGGTTACTCACCAGCGGCCCGGAACACCTCCCGCGTAAGGGCTGTGAGCTGCCGATACGCGTTCGCGAAGGAAGTTCCGGCGGGCTGCAACGTGAGCACCACCACGATCTTGTCCCCGACCACTCCCGTCGTGTGCAGCACCGGCCGCCCGATCCCGAGAGCGGGGCCCAGCACCGGAACCGCACCGTCCAGGCACGGCCTGCCCGGAGCGTCCCCGAACCCCGACCACCCCTGCTTCACCGCCCACGGCCGCCTCAGCGCCCGCGGGATGCCGAAGTACTGGTCGAAATGGTCCGTCCCGCACCGCGTCGCCCGCCGCAGCTCCCCGAGCACCTTCTCGCGCGTCCCCGCGGGAACGTCCTCCAGCAGGTACCGGTAGACCTTCACGACGTCCGCCGCGCTCAGCGCCGAGTACCCCCAGAACCCGGGCCTCTCTACCGGCGGCGGCGCGGTCTCGGTCAGCCCGATCCGCCGCGCCATCCGCGTGACGATCGCCCCGCGCCCGTTCCGCCGCCACAACTCCGACGCGGCCCCGTCGTCACTCGACCGGAGCATCGGCCCCAGCAGCGGATCGTCCCCGCGCTCCAACTGGTCCAGCGCGATCAACAGCTTGATCACCGACGCCGACCGGAACACTCGATGCGGTGCCCGCTGCACCACCGTCTTCCCATGGGCGAACACCGCGTACGAGGCCCGAACCCCGTCCGGCACCCGGACCTGAGGGACCAACGTCCGCCGTTCCGGCGCCGTGCTCCGGACCGTCCCACTCTCCACCGCGACAGGCGCCCTTCCGTCCGCACATCCGGCGAGCGCCCAGCCCAGGACGACGACGGCGACCAGCCTCCGCCCTACGCCAGCAGGCACCCGACCCGTCACCCGCTTCCCGGTACGCACCAGCCCTGGAACTGCGCTAGAGTAATCACGCCCGCTCAACGAGGGGGCAAAAACCGGGACGTAGCGCAGTTTGGCAGCGCACTTGACTGGGGGTCAAGGGGTCGTGGGTTCAAATCCCGCCGTCCCGACCAGGCATTAAGCCAGGTCAGAAAGGGCTTCGGAGCATCGCTCCGAAGCCCTTTTTTCGTTCCCGATCTGTTCGGGGAGCCACCTGCACCGGACCTACGCAGACTTGCTGCGACCGAACACAGAGTTGACGGCCTCCGCGCCCCTGGTGATCACCGGCTTGAGCTGGTGCCGGTAGACCTCTTCGGTGACCGCCGTGGACGAGTGCCCACAGAGATCGGCGATGTTCTCGATCGGCACTCCGCTGTCACTCATGATCGAGACGAACGAGTGCCGAAGCTCGCGGGGCGTCCACTGCTCACCAAGCTTGGCCTTCTTGGTGATGAGGCGGAACGCGCGCCGCACGTTCGCCGCGTCGAGCGGCGTGCCGGTCGGCGAGCAGAACACGAGGTCGTTGTTCTGCCACGACTCCCCCGCCTTGAGCTTCTGCGCGGCCTGGCGAGCATGATGCGCCTTGAGCGCCTCGGCAGCCCGCTCCGGAAGCTCCAGCGTCCGACGAGACTTCTCGGTCTTGGTGTCACCGTCCTTGCGGACGGAGCGCCAGACGTAGAGCGCGAACCGCTCGTGCGCGAAGCCGGCTTCGGAGACCGGACGCCATGCGTTGCGCTTCGCGTCCCACGCCACCACGTGTTCCCAGCGGAGGGCACGCGCCTCCTCGGTGCGGATGCCGGTCATCAGGCTGATGACGACGTAGGCATGCAGCCGGGAAGACTTGGCCTGTCCGAGGATTGCGTTCGCCTGGTCGAACGTGAGAGCTGGCTTTGCCGATGGGCGGGATCACGTGCGTCTTGGCGAGGCCGCGGTAGTTCACCACGGTCTCGTCATCGAGCCCTTTGAGGCCCTTCGCAAGCCAGTCCTTGACGGCCTCTGCGACCGTGTAGTTGGCCGAGTTCTCGATGCCCGTTTCCAGGGACGCGACGACCTTCTTGAGCTTGTCCTTGACGATCTCCTTCGTCCGCCCCTTCCTCCTCGGGCTGTGTACGCTACGTGATCGAGAGTGCTCCGACGTGGCGGGACGAGATCACCGCATGACTGGACGTGTTCAAGACGTCTCCGTAGGCTGAGTCGTCCCGAAGTCGTCCCAGGCCCGGACGGGTGCATGCCGAACGAACGCCTACGCGCCGCGCTTCTTCAGAAGAGGATCACGATCGCCGCGCTCGCCGAAGAAGTCGGCGACGCCCCCAAGACGGTCGAACGCTGGGTCACCCAAGACCGCCAGCCCTCCCGCCGCACACGCCTAGCCGTGGCTTCGTTTCTCGGTGCCGATGAAACGTACCTGTGGCCTGACGCGCTGAGCACCGATCAGGTCGCGTCTGCGTCCAACAGCGAGATCGTCACCATCTATCCGCATCGCTGGGCCGTCCCGCGGGACGCTTGGGAACGTCTGTTCGCGGACGCTCAGAACGAGGTCGGGATCCTGGTCTTCACCGGACTCTTTCTCGCCGATGACAGCGGCGTTCACCGCCTCCTCGCCGACAAGGCTCGCGCGGGCGTCCGCGTCCGTTTTCTCCTCGGTGACCCGGATTCAGCCCAGGTCGCCGAGCGTGGCGAAGACGAGGGCATCGGCGATGCCATGGCGGCCAAGGTCCGTAGTGTCATCTCGCTCTACAAGCCGCTCCGCGCCGTCGAGGGCGTCGAGTTCCGTCTCCACAGCACGGTGCTCTACAACTCGATCTACTTCGCCGACGACGAACTGTTCGTCAACACCCACGTCTACGGCGTGCCGGCGAGCAACGCGCCGTTCTGGCACATGCGCAAGCTCCCCGGCGGCGAGCTCGTCAGCACCTACCGCGAGAGCTTCGAACGTGTCTGGGACGCCGCCAAGCCCCTAACGCCGGAGGCCTGAGCATGGGACGCAGGATCGACTACTACGACGACCCCAACGCCCCCAAGGCCAACAGCCTCGTCCCGTCGGTCAACGTCGTCGTCACCAACGACAAGGGCGAAATCCTCATGATCCGCAGGACCGACAACGACAACTGGGCGCTCCCCGGCGGAGCCATCGACCTCGGCGAGTCCATCGCCGAGGCAGGCGTTCGCGAGACCAAGGAAGAGACCGGTATCGACTGCGAGATCACCGGCCTGGTCGGCCTCTACTCCGACCCCAAGCACGTCATCCACTACACGAGCAACGACGAGGTCCGACAGGAGTTCTCGATCCTGCTCACCGCCCGCCCGACCGGCGGAGCGCCCCGCCCCAGCGCCGAATCACGCGAGGTCGTATGGGTCCCCGCCGAGACCGCGGTGGACCGCACGATGGACCGCTCGATGCAGCTGCGCATCAGCCACTTTTTGTCATCCCCGGCAAACCCGGTCATCGGCTGAACGGTCGCCTCAGCCAGTTGGGAACCCTGAAGGGTTCTTAATTCTGACGAGCCGAAGTATTCTCACCAGCACCTGCGTCATGATCAAGAGGCTGTCCATGAGTGAGTCCACTTCAGCTCGGAGTATCGTCCATGCGGGTCTGACGAAGGTGACAGAGTTCATCGGGGATCTGGCCGGTGAGGTCGTCGTTCAGGTGCTGAGCTGCTTGTTCTTGGTCGGTGCCGCCGCCCTGCTCGTGGTGAGCTGGCGGCACAGCGCCGGGCTGGCAACTGGAGCGGCGTTTTTGCTGGTGATGGGAACCTTGATCGGCGTGGTGGCCTACAGGAGCCGCCGGATCAAGCATCTGATGATGTCGGCGCTGGCTACCGTTCTACTCCTCGCCCTCTGGTACGCGGCCTACGGCCTCAACTGCGATTGTTGATCGTCTCAGCAGGCGAGACAGCATGGCTATCGCTGGTCAATAGCGATCGCGAAGCGCCTGCGTCACTCGGTGCACCGCATTGATCAAGCTCGGGGATGACCTGGTGATCGAGCGTGTGACGAGGTGTCCGTCTCCGTACCGCGCCAGAATCTCGGCCAAGCGGTCCTCAACGCAGAGTTGCTCTCCGGTCGGACTCGTGGTCATGTCGCAGTAGATGAGCGCCTCACTGAGGTTGGGGGGTGCCGCGCCGAATTCTTCAGCAAGGACGTCGGCGAGTCCGCGCTCACGGGCCTCGATCATGGCGCATGAGTGGTGCGCGACCAGGCGGCACAGATGGTCGTCGGCGCGCTGGACGTCACGGAGATAGCGGGCTCCGTCCAGAGGGTGGAAGCCGGTGATCAGCAGGTCGGGGGCGTAGCCGATGTCGTGCAGCCAGGCGGCGGCTTCGAGGAGGTCGGCTTGGTCGCCGAGTATCGGGGCGAGGGTACGGGCCTGTCGGGCTACACCCTGGGTGTGCGCCCATCGGCGCGGAAGCGGTGACTCAAGATGATCCTGCGCGAGTTCCCGCGCCCTGGCTACGTTGCTCATGTACTCGACCGTAGAAGCACGGAAGTGGACACCCACGGACGGCAACGGATCATCTATGGACGTCTTGAGGTGACAAAACGTCCTTTCCCCTGCACAGGTCCGACGAGATCATCGGCTTCCAAGGCGGCGAGCGCCTGCCGAACCGTGAAGCGGACGCACCCGTAGCGCTCGCAGAGATCACGCTCGCTGGGCAAGGTCGCGCCTGGTGCGAGGACGCCGGCACTGATCTGGGCACGCAGGTCAGCGGCGATGCGCTGGTACACCGGCCGAACAGGTGAGTGTTCCTCGGTGCCGCCGTCGCGGACGAACCGGCCCATGCCCGCGTGCACCTCGATCAGGCCCTCTGCCTAGAGGATCTCCAGCGCACGACGGAGGGTGTTGCGCGTGGTCGCGAACTCAGCGCACAGGGCGTGTTCGCCTGGCATACGCGAACCAGGCTCGTAGGTGCCGTCCACCACGCGCGCGCAGCGCGGCAGCGATGCGCTTGTAGGTGCCCCAAGGGGTCCGTGTCCGTTCACCACTAGGCGGGACACATGCGGGAGGCTCGGAGTCAGGACTCCGAGCCTCCCGGTTGGACGGGATGTCCTCTGTCATTCCAGGTCCACCAACGCGCCGATGATGCGTCGTGCGAGCCCGCGGCGGTGACGTCCGTCGCTCCACGCGTGGACGGGGGGCGGGGTGGATGACGCGGCGGGACGGGATGATCTGCTGGCATGGGGAAGCCAGCGGACGCCGTCGTCCCGCCGCGTCGGTCTCGGTGCGCGCATGCGCCGGAGGGCGGTTCCGACGCTCATTGCCGGCCGGACGGGACATCAGTCCTGAACGGGCTTCGTGGTCAGGACCGCGACCAGCCACGGGCCCGGGCACGCGGTCAACGCATGCGCCGCGTTGCTGAGGTTTTCGCAGTCGGCGAGGTGATCCCCTTGCTGCTCCAGTACGCCCGGCCGTCCGGGCCGCGCACGGCCGTGAGGTGCTCGCCGATGGACGGTGCGGCCTCGGAGAAGACCCGAAGCAGCGGCGGGGAGCATTCGTACAAGTGCTTGGTCTCCCAACCGAGCCGGTTGAGACACTGCTCCAACCGGTTCAGGTGACGGCGCGTTCGGAAGTCCGTCCACGCTTCTCCGAGCGAGCGGGGCACAGGGATGACCAGCGGCTCGTGCTCCGGTATCGGCCGGTGTGAAGGGCTGAAGTACCCCGGCGCCTCGCCGGAGGAGCTTGGACGGAGCGAGCTCACAGCCGGTCACCCCGCCGTTCTGCGAGCTCGCGCTCTTCCAGCAGCGCTTCCCACAACTGGTCGCCGGTATCACGGATGACCGTGGGATCGACGCCCTGCGCCGGGTCGTGCAAGGTCGCGACCCAACACCCGAAGCCCCCGTCCCAACGGGGGGAACGCCAGATGCGATGACCAGTGAACTCCTCACGCAGATTTGCAAGTTTCTGGTCATCGGCGGACGGCTTGCCGCTGACGCGCGGACGGCTGTGTCCCGGTGCGTGTCGGTGGGGCGCTGCGGTCTGCGCCGCGCGATGGCTCGATGGGCATGACGACTCCTCGTCGCAGGTCACGGATGTGGGAGCTTGCCGAGTCGGTCGCTACGGGCAGTGACCCGGCGGGCTTGTGCAAGAGGACTCGGCAGCCGAGCCGCCACCCGTGGTGGTCCTCGGCACCTACCCGCACCGCTGGGCCGTCCCTCGTGCCGTTTGGCCGCACCACTTCGAGAGCGCGCGCCGCGAGATCGACATCCTCGCCTACGCCGGCCTCTTCCTCGCCGAGGACTCTGGCATCATCCGCACCCTCGCCAACAAGGCTCAGGCAGGCTTGGCCGTCCGCATCCTTCGCGGCGACCCCGATGGCAGTCATATTCGCGAACGAGCCGCGCTTGCCCGCGATCGGCTCACGCTCGTCGTCCATCACCGTCCAGTGCTCGACAAGCTCACCCATCTCCACTGGAACACGGCCCATGGAGACGAATACTCACCGAACACACCAGCCACTGGCAGGTGATTCACCGGTCTCGTTTGCGGCGGTGACACGTCCGTTAACGGCACCCGGCGATCCGCCGATAGCCGTCCGCCTCATCCCCGCCCGACATTGCTCCGAATGCAATTCTTCTATTGCACCGACATATTGTTCCCAATAGCCTCGAGCCGTCAAACCGATCTGACCAGGAGGCGCGTACGGTGGGAACTTTCATTAATGGACAGATCGCCATCGCCTATGACGACCACAACCCCTGGGGCACCGGGCCGCCGCTGGTGCTCGTCCACGGCCACCCCTTCGACCGCTCGATGTGGTCACCCCAGGTCCAGCACGTCGGCCGCCATGGGCGCCGGGTGATCGTCCCGGATCTGCGCGGCTACGGCCGGAGCACCGTTGTGCCGGGCAAAACACCGCTTCGGACTTTCGCCCAGGACATCGGCGGCCTTCTCGACCACCTCGGCGTCGAACAGATCGTCCTCGGCGGCCTGTCCATGGGCGGACAGATCGTCATGGAGTTCCATCGCCTGTTCCCAGACCGGCTCCGCGGACTCGTGCTTGCCGACACCACCCCGCAGGCGGAGACCGAAGAAGGCAGGCGGGTCCGCAACGCGATGGCCGAACGGCTGCTCAAGGAGGGCATGGGCGGCTACGCGGACGAAGTGCTGGCCAAGATGGTGGCGCCCGCCAACGTCCGGCGGTTCCCCGCCGTGGCCGAGCACGTCCTCGGCATGATGCGGGGAACATCCGCCGAGGGAGCCGCCGCCGCGCTGCGCGGCCGCGCCGAGCGTCCCGACTACGTCGCGTCGCTGTCGCGCGTCCACGTGCCCACGCTCGTCCTCGTCGGCGACGAGGACGAGTTCACGCCGCTCGGCGACGCCCGGCTCATGCACCGGCTCATCCCGGACTCCACACTCGTCGTCGTCGAAGGCGCCGCGCACATGCCCAACCTCGAGGCGCCGGCCGGATTCAACGAGGCGCTGAGCACGTTCCTCGACTCGATTCCCGGAAAGCAGTGAAGCCCATGACCATGACCGCCTTCGTCACCGGCGCCAGCACCGGCTTCGGTGCCGCCATCACCCGCCGCCTCGCGGCCGACGGCGCCCGCGTCGTCGCGTCGGCACGGAGAGCAGCCCTGCTCGCCAGGGTGGCGGCCGACCACCCGGGCACCGTCCACCCGCTCGAACTGGATGTGCGGGACAGACCCGCGGTCGAGCACGCGATCGCCACCCTGCCCGCCGAGTTCGCCGAGATCGACCTGCTGGTCAACAACGCCGGCCTCGCCCGGGGACTGGAACCCGCCCAAGACGCCGACCTGGACGGCTGGGATCAGATGCTCGACACCAACTGCAGGGGACTCATGTACTGCACCCGGGCGATCCTGCCGGGCATGGTGGCACGCGGCCGGGGACACGTGGTCAACGTAGGCTCGGTCGCCGGCGCCTACCCCTACCCCGGCGGCAACGTCTACGGCGCGACCAAGGCGTTCGTTCATCAGTTCAGCCAGAACCTGCGCAGTGACCTGCACAGCACGGGCGTGCGCGTCACCTGCGTCGAGCCCGGCATGTGTGGGGACACGGAGTTCTCGACCGTGCGGTTCGGCGGGGATCGGGAGCGGGCCCATGCCGTCTATGCCGGAATGCGGCCGCTCGGCCCGACCGACATCGCCGAGACCGTGTCCTGGGCCGCGTCGCTGCCGGCGCATGTCAACATCAACGTCGTCGAGCTCATGCCCGTCGCCCAGAGCTTCGCGCCGTTCCAGATACACCGAAACCTTCCAGCGCCGGCTTGATCCGGGTAAGAACCTCCAGCCGGTGCGGCCGCCCCGTCCCCCGACCATGTGGTGCCTGGGCGCCGCGCACCCACCATCGGGCAGGGTCGTTCCACCAGAGCAGGACACCGGCCGCCGTCAGTCCTCCACTCACCGCGGACGGCCAAGGCAATCCCACAGCAGGCCTCGACATCGGCTACCAGGCCGCATAGGCGGCCTTCTGAGGATCAACAGTTCGGAGGTTCGGTGGTCCGGTCGCGAGCACCTCGCCACCGAACGGAGCTGCCGTCGTCCCGCGGCCTTTGACGGCCATGCCGAACCGGCCCGCCGGATTCTCGAACCACCACAGCGGACTGTCGCCCGCTGCGCGCTTGAACGCCTCGACGGCGGCGCGGACCCAGAGCACGGAGGGGTGGGCGGAGGTGACCGGGGGCCCGTCGATCCGCTCGGTTCGTCGATCTGCTCGGCCGGTCAGGCTTCGGGGTGGCGGGCCAGGCGTTCGATGGCGGCCAGGTGGGTGCGCAGGTCCTGTTGCTGCTCTGGGCTGAGGTGATCGCGGAGGCGGCGTTCCAGTTCGAGGACCTGTCCGTCGGCCTTGTCGAGCAGCCGCCGGCCGTCCGCGGTGATCCGGGTTTCCAGGACGTGCCGGTGGGTGGGGTGGGGGGTGCGCTCGATTCTGCCTTCGCGGACCAGCCGGGCGACGGTCTGGTTCATCGCCTGAGGGGTGACGAAGCAGCGGCGCGCCAGTTCGGCGCTCGTGATGCCCGGCGTCTCGTCCAGCAGGATCAGCACGTTGTACTGAGCCAGCGTCAGGCCCGCCGCGCGGACCGCGGCCTCCTTGGCCTGCTGAGTCGCCTGTTCGGCGGTCTTGATGGCCGTCAGCAACCGGCGCCGCGGCGCGAACTCGGGGTCCATGAGAAGACTATAGCCGCCTGACAAGTATCAAGCATCTTGATTTAAAAAAAGATTCTTGCCTAGTATGAGGATCCTTGCCTACTGGAAGAGGACTCTCGTATGACTGACTCCACCACCGCACGGTCCGCCTCCGAGGTCGCGCTGGACTATCTGGACGCTTTCGGGAAGGGCGATGTCGACACCGCGCTCGCCCTGCTCACCGACGACGCCGTCTGGCACGTCGACGGCGCGCCCGAGGTCCCCACCGTCGGCCTGCGGCGGGGGCGGGACCGGATCCGGCGGTGGATGGCCGTCTTCCCCGACGCGTTCGAACCGCTCGGCGGCCAGGTGTTCACCGTGGCCGACCAGGGTGACGACGCGGTCGTGTGCGGACGGTTCCACTTCCGGGTCAAGGCCACCGGCCGGATCGCCGAGGGCGACTACGCCGTCCGCTTCACGGTCCGGGACGGACGGATCGCCCGCTACCAGATCTTCGAGGACTCGCTGGCGCTCGCCGCCGCGTTCGACGTCGAAACCGCGCCGGGCGCGCGGAGGATCCGCATCAACGACACCGTGTACGGCTACGACGACACCGGCACCGGGCCGGTGGCGCTGTTCCTGCACGGCCTGTTCGCCGACCGGTCGATGTTCGCCGCCCAGATCCGCGCCCTGACCACCGCCCGCCGCTGCATCGCGCCGGACCTGCCCGGTCACGGAGCCAGCACCTGGCCCGCCGACGGCTGGACGCTCGACGACGTCGCGGAGGACCTGGCCCTGTTGATCACCGAGAGCCGGTGGGGTCCGGTCGCGCTGGTCGGCCAGTCCCAGGGCGGCATGATCGCGATGCGGCTGGCCGCCCGTCACCCCCGGCTCGTCGAGCGCCTGGCCCTGGTCGGCACCACCGCCCGCGCCGAACCCGCCGACCGCCTGCCGCGGTGGCGGGAACGCCGCACCGTGCTGGAGACCGGCACCGCCGACGACCGGCGGACGCTGTTCCGGCAACTCCAGCACGCCGCGACGACGCCGGAGTGGCGGACCGCTCACCCCGCCGCGGCCGCCGCCGAACCGGACGTGATGACCGGCCACTCCCCCGAGGCCATGCCGCTCGCACTGGACGCCGCGGTCCTGCACCGCACCGACGTCCGCGACCTGCTCCCCCGCGTCAAGGCGCCGACCCTCATCCTTACCGGGCAGAACGACCAGGCCATGCCCGTGCAGTGGGCGCAGGAGACGGCCGCGCTGATCCCGGACGCGAACCTGCTGGTGCTTCCCGACGCCGCCCATCACCTCCCGCTGGAAGCACCGACCGCGGTCACCGAGCACCTCACCCGCTTCCTCACCTGACCCGCCGGCAGCGCCCGGTTCGGCGTACTGGTCGAGGATCGCGAAGGCGGTCCGCTCGTCCACCCTGGTGCCGAAGTACATCGTCCCGAGGGCCATCGTGGGGATGGTCATCACTTCGGCCTCGTGGCTGGAGCGCGCTCCAGGTCATGCCGGGGCGCGGGATGAGCGCGAACGAGGCCGGGGCCACCGGGCAAGTAGGGGTATGACCCTCTCCACGAAGCCGGCCGCGGCGCCGGGGGCCGGCGAGGCCCTTCCGCCCTGGGCGGCCGAACGCGCCGTCCACTCTCGCACCGGGCCACGGCACCGCCGTCCCGGACGGCTTCGACCAGGACGACCTGCACGGACAGCGGGGGTGTCGATGCTCCGCCTTGGGAGACTCCACGCCGCCGCGGACGGGAGCCCCGCGTGTCCGTGACCGGTGATCTCGGTCGCGCGGGAAGCGCGTCGGAGACCGACTCCCGGCAAGCGTCGCCACGAGGGGCGGGCGGTTCGGCCAAGCAGCGGCTCGGGGCGTTGCTGTCACCGGAAATGCGGCTGAGGGTGTCCAACTCACTGTTCCAGCACCGTCACCGCCGTCTGTGCGACGGATACGTGCTGCTGCGGGTGAACGGCCGTCTGCGGGTGGCCGAGGTGCGGGACGACCTGGCTCCGTTGCAGGCGTGGCGGGAGACGCTGGAGTTCGTCTGCTCGGCGCTGACGGCGGCGTCGGTGCCGTTCTTCTGCCTGCGGCCCGTGGACTTCCGGGCCTCGGGCGTCGCCGTGCCGATGGTCCACCAGAAGCGGGCCGTGGAGGCGCTGGCCGTGGCCGCCGCGCGGGTGCACGCGCGGATCGGCCCCGTGAACGACCCGGACGGCAGCCGGGCCGCCAGTGGGCGGGAGGCGTGGGACCGGCTGGGCACGCGCAGGGCCTTCCGCGTCTCGCGGAACTTCTGCGCGCCCGACGGGGAGATGGTCCTCGGGTCCGAGCACGGTTGCGTGGTGGAGTTCTGGGAGTCGCGGGACGGGTGGCTGGTGGCCCCGCGCGCCAACCGCATCACCGACGTGCTGTCCTCCGAAGGTGAGATCACCCATGTCCCCGCGCCCGTGCTGACCCCGATGGCGAACAGGGACGACACCGAGGCGCGCTATCCCACCCGGGCCGACTTCCTCCTGGCGGTGGTCGACGAGGTCACCTTCCCCATCGACGTGGTCTACACCTGGGTGGACGGCGGCGACCCGGCGTGGCGGGCCCGGCGCGACGCGGCCTACGAGCGGGTCACCGGCGAGACGCTGCACGAGCAGGCGGCCAACGAGTCCAGGTACACCAGCCGCGACGAACTGCGCTACTCGCTGCGCAGCCTCGCCCTGTTCGCGCCGTGGGTGCGGCACATCCACATCGTCACCGACGCGCAGGTGCCGTCCTGGCTGAACACCGACCATCCGAAGATCACGGTGGTGGACCACAGGGAGATCTTCGGCCACCGCGGCCTGCTGCCGACGTTCAACTCCCACGCGATCGAGTCGCAACTGCACCACATCCGGGGGCTGTCGGAGCACTTCCTGTACTTCAACGACGACGTGTTCCTCGGGCGTCCGCTGGCTCCGACCTCGTTCTTCCATCCGAACGGGACGGGCAAGTTCTTCCCGTCCAGCAAACGGGTGGACCTGCGGGACCCCTCGGCGGCCGACCTGCCGGCGACGGCGGCGGGCAAGAACACCCGGCGGCTGATCGAGCGGACCTTCGGCGGGGTGCCGCTGGCGCGGATCAAGCACACCCCGCACGCGCTGCGGCGCAGCGTGCTGTCGGAGATCGAGCACCAGTTCGCCGAGGAGAGCGCCGAGACCGCCGCCCACCAGTTCCGGCACCCGGACGACGTGGCGATCCCGTCGTCGCTGTACCACTACTACAGCTTCTTCACCGGCCGGGCGGTCGAGGCGGACATGGCGTACCGGTACATCAACCTGGCCGCCCCGGAGGCCGCCGAGCGCCTGGACGTGGCGTTGGAGCAGCGGCCGTATGAGGCTTTCTGCATCAACGACACCGAGTTCGACGCGGAGGCGGCGGCGCGGCAGCACGAGCTGGTCGAGCGGTTCCTGCGGGCGTACTTCCCGGTACCGAGCCCGTACGAAGTCGGATCGGGCGAATGAGGCTGCTCCCTCCGGCGCGGAGGCGGGCCGTGGCCGGTGTCATCCTGCCGCTCCTGCTGGGCGCGATGGTGGTCCGGGAACTGGACGCTCGCCACGCGACCGGCACGACGCGGGTCGCCGGGCCGTCCGCGGTCGCGTTCATGCAGGTCGTCGCGCATCCGGACGACGACCTGTACTTCCTCAACCCTGACCTGCTCCAGTCGGTGCGGTCGGGTGCGCCGGTGACGACGGTCTACGTCACCGCAGGGGAGGCCAACGGGCAGAACGTCGCCCCCGGCCGGCCCGCGGTCGCCACCGACCATGCGGGCTACATCGCCGCGCGGCACGCCGGGCTGCGGCGTGCCTACGCGCAGATGGCGACCGGGAATCCGAACGCCGTGTGGACGCGTGGCGTGCTTCCCACCATGGAAGGGCCGGTCGAGTCCGACACCCTGGGCAAGCGGCCGAACGTGCGGTTGGTGTTCCTCAACACCGGTAACTGGCGGGGCTCCGACGGCAGGATGCGGCGGCTGATGGGGTTGTGGGAACGCCGGGTCGAGCGGTTGCGGACCCGTCCGGCGCTCGGCAGCCCCGTGGGCAAGCCGACGTCTTACACGCGGGCCGAACTGATCGCGCAGTTGGACGAGCTGATGCGGCGGTTCCACCCGTCGGTGATCCGCACTCTCGATCCGGCCCCGGAGCGTGGCACCGACCAGAAGGGTTTCGAGCACCGCACCGACCATCCCGACCACACCGCCACGGCGTTGATGACGCGAGAGGCCGCGCGCCGCTACCAGAAGCAGGTGACCGGACCGGTGGTGACGGAGTACTACCGGGGCTACTACAACCGGCACTGGCCGGCCAACCTCGGCCCGGGCGCGTTCCAGGCGAAGATGTCGTTCATCCGAACCTACGGATGGGCCGACAAGGGACGTTTCCCCTGCCGGGAACCCGGCGGATGCGGAGACCTGCGAACCGGGGACTCCGGCGACCGCAACGGCTGGCCGCAGAGCACCCACCCTCGCTATACCGGCTCCACCCGTTGGATGCAGCCGCAGGCCGACGGACGACTGGTGGCGTTCGCGGTGGTCAGCGACCGGGTGACGCGCTGGGAGCAGGACCGGCCGGGCGGCGGATGGCGTCCGGGCGTGCCGATGCCCGATCCCGGTTTCGTCTCCGACCTGGACGTCGCGCGGCTCCCGGACGGCCGTCTGGCGGTGTTCGGGCTGCGCGTGCTGCGGACCGCCGCGCTGACCCGGCCCCGCTACCAGATCATGTACGCGCGGCAGGACCGTCCCAACGGGCCGTTCGGTGACTGGCGCGACCTGGGGAACCCCGCCGGATCGACCATGGTGCGCGAGCACGACGCGGGCGCTCCGGTGACGGCCGTGGACGGCGCGGGCCGGATCGCGGTGTTCAGCCGCAACTCCGGTCAGGGCGTCAGCGTCCGGTACCAGAACGCCGACCAGACCTTCGGTCCGTGGATCGACCTCGGCGGTCGGCGCGTCCAGGACGGGCTGACCGCCGGAACCGACGCTTCGGGACGTATCGAGGTGTTCGGCGCGGCGGTCCCGGCCTGGGCCGAATGGCGATGGAACAGGCAGCCGGGCACACCGAGCCTGTGGCACTGGCGCCAGCCCGCCTCCGGCCGGCCCCTCGAAGGGCCCGGGGCGTGGACGCCGACCGAGGTGGGTGCGACCGGGCCGCTGACCATGGTCCGTGACGGGCGGGGACGGTTGAGCCTGGTGGCGCGGCAGGTCGGCGGTCCCGGCACATTGGTGTTCCGGCAGCGGACTCCGGACGGAGCGTGGCCTGACCGGCCAGTGAGCCTGCCGGGTCCGGGCGGGGTCGGCCCGGTCGGTGCGGTGGAGCCGTCGGGAGCTGCGGGAGGCGGTCCTCTGCTGGTCGGACGGGACGCGTCCGGTGGCGTGGGCGTCTCGGCGGGCGGAGCCCGCTGGCAGGACGCACCTGGCCTCTTCATGCACGCCCCCGCCACCGTGGTGGACGGGCAGGGCGGTGTCGTGACGGCCGTGCTGGATCCGTTGGGGCGGCTCAGAGTGACCCGCCCCTACACCTCGTCCGGTTCCGGAGTCGATACCGCCCGATGGCAGTGGCAGACCGTGGGCGTACGCGCGCCCGGTGACAGTTGAGAGCGGGGGACGACAGGCGATGAACGCGTCGCGGTACTGGCGCATGGCGCGCAATGATCCGGGCTGGTTCGCCCAGCGCCTGCGCGAGGAGGCCGAGGTCCGTACGGCGGTCGCGCAGCGGCGTATCCGCCGCGAGACCGATGAAGCGGTCCGGGTGGCCGTCGCGCGCAGCGGCCTGGCCAAGGTGGTCACCTCCGGGCCGTCGGCCGAGGTCTCCTACTTCGCGGTGCTGGACGGCCGCACCCTCAACCTGCACGCCCGGCTCCCCGAAGCCGTGGACGGTGCGGCCGAGCTCGTGTTCGCCCGCGCGGGTCGGCGTCTTCACGCGCCCGTCGACCCGGTGGTCGCCGGCGAGCTGACCGCGACCGTGCCGCTGGGCGAGGCCGCGGGTGGTGTGCGGCTGACGCGCGGCGGCTGGCGGATCGGGGTCCGGGTGCGCACCGCCACCGGCGAGCGCGCCTTCACCCTGCTCGGCGGCGCGCGCGTCCTCGGCGCCTGGGACGGCCCGACCGCGCTGACGCCGCCGTGCCCCCTGTCGGGAATGCGGTTCGTCCCCGAGACCTCGGCGACCGGGATGAGCCTGCTGCGGGTCGCCGACCCCGAGCCGTCCGCCGAGATCGTCGGCCTGGACCTCACCTTCGCCCGGATCACCGTGGACTTCGCACTGGTCGGAACATCGGCCGCCGCGCGGGCCGCGGTGCGTTTCCAGGCGCGCGGCAAGGCGGGTGGTTCCGCGCCCGCGCACACCGTCGCCGCCACGCCGGTCGGCCGTCCCGGCGCGCGCGGCCCGGTCTTCCGCGTCACCGTGCCGCTGCGGCAGATGGCCACCGGCAGCGGCAGCGGCGGGGAACGGCTGTGGCACCTGTTCGCCGAACCGCCCGGTGAGCGTCCGCTGCGGCTCGGCCGCCGCCTGCATGACGTGCGCGACCCGCGCCGCGCCCTGCCCGTGGCGCAGCGGATGCTCGCCGTCTCGCCCGCCGCGCTGGTGCGCGTCCGCCCCTACTACACCGGCTCCGGTGATCTGGTTCTGGCCTGCGCGCCCGTCCCGGCCGGCGCCCCCGCCTTCCCGGAGACCTCCTCATGAAGATCACGTTCCTGCTCACCTGGGCCGACGCCATGGGCGGCACCGAGCGCGCCGTCTACACCCAGGCCGAGTTCCTGGCCGCGCGGCACGAGGTGGAGGTCATCAGTGTCTTCCGCACCAGCGCCGAGCGGTTCTTCGACACCCGGATCCCCGTCCGCTACCTGGTGGACGAGACCGGGCCGGTGCCGCGCCCGGTCCGCGCCAGCGGCATGAGCGACGAGGTCTGCCGCGCCCTGGCCGCCGCGCCGTCCCGGCTGATCGAACCGCGCTGGGAGAAGGCGTTCCACCGGCTGTCGGACCTGGAGATCGAGCACGTCCTGCGCGAGCTGGACACCGACGTGCTGGTGTCCACCTCACCCGCGCTGATGGCGGTGACCACCACCCTGCCGCCCGCGCGGGTGCTGACCGTCCACCAGGAGCACCGGCCGTCGCAGATCCGCGGCGGCACCGGCGAGCCGCTGTTCCGGTACGCCCCGCGCCTGGACGCCCTGGTGGTGCTGACCGAACGCACCCGCGAATGGTTCGCCGAGTCCCTGACCGACTGCGCGCCCCTGCTCGAGGTGATCGTCAACCCCGTCCCCGCCGGGTTCCGGCCGCGTTCGTCGCTGTCGGCCAAGGCGGTCACCATGGCGCGGCGGCTGGTGCCCGACAAGCAGGTCGACCACGCGATCCGCGCGTTCGCCCAGGTCGTCGAGACCCACCCGGACTGGGAGCTGCGGATCTTCGGCGACGGCCCGCGGGCGTCCGCGCTGCGCCGTCTGGTCAACGCGCTCGGGCTGCACGACAACGTGCGGCTCCTCGGCCCGACCGGGCACATGGCCGAGGAGTGGGCCAAGTCCTCGATCTGCCTGCTCACCTCCCGCGACGGCGAGGCGTTCCCGCTGGTGCTGGGCGAGGCGTTCGCCGCCGGGGTCCCGGCGGTGAGCTACGACTGCCAGACCGGCCCCGCCGAGATCATCACCGACGGCGTCAACGGGTTCCTGGTCGCCCAGGACGACATCGACGGTCTGGCCGCCGCGCTGCTCAAGCTGATCGGCGATCCGCAGATGCTGAGGGACTTCGGCGCGGCCGCGCTGCGCCAGGCCGCCGAGTACGACATCGACCTGGTCATGGGCCGGTGGGACGCCCTGTACCGGCGGCTGCTGGCCGGCCGCGACGCCCCCGCCCGGTCTGCGGCCAGGACCGACCGGCTCGCCGCCTGGGGCGCGCGCACCGGCGGCTCGGGCT
>NZ_QURH01001035.1 GCF_003428695.1 Actinomadura logoneensis | reverse complement strand
GTCCGGCCAGGCCGGACCGGGCGAGCCCGGCGGGCCGGGTCGGCGGGGACCGGGCGCGGGGGGACGTTCCCCCGGTGGCGGAGCGACGGCCGAGGCCGCCGCGCAGGGCGTGGGCGGGCGACCTCCCACGGGCGGTGACGCGTCCCGGTAGGACGCTTCCGGCGGCGGGTCCGCTGCCGGTGCCAGTAGTTCAAAAAGACTTCCAGCAGTACGTGTTTTCAGCGCCCGGGGCGGGATGAGGCGGCCCCTGGGCGGGGTTTTACCTGGACAGGGCCCTTTGCGGGAGGGCCCGAGAGGGGGAGAGGTCATGACGGAGACGGTGAGCGGCTCGGCGGCCAAGCGCGGCAAGGGGGGCCGCAAGGGCCTCAAGGTCGAGCGGATCTTCACCAGGCCCGGTGTGCACCCGTACGACGAGATCACGTGGGAGCGCCGGGACGTCGTCATGACCAACTGGCGCGACGGCTCGGTCAACTTCGAGCAGCGCGGCGTGGAGTTCCCCGACTTCTGGTCGGTGAACGCCGTCAACATCGTGACGTCCAAGTACTTCCGCGGTGCCGTCGGCACGCCGCAGCGCGAGCACAGCCTGAAGCAGCTCATCGACCGGGTCGTCCGGATGTACGTGACGACCGGCGTCGAGCACGGCTACTTCGCCACCGACGTGGACGCCGAGATCTTCGAGCACGAGCTGACCTACGCCCTCGCGCACCAGATGTTCAGCTTCAACTCGCCGGTCTGGTTCAACGTCGGGACCAAGTCGCCGCAGCAGGTCTCGGCCTGCTTCATCCTGTCGGTGGACGACACGATGGAGTCGATCCTCGACTGGTACAAGGAGGAGGGGATCATCTTCAAGGGCGGTTCGGGCGCGGGCCTGAACCTGTCCCGGATCCGCTCGTCCAAGGAGCTGCTGTCGTCCGGCGGCACCGCGTCCGGCCCGGTGTCGTTCATGCGCGGCGCGGACGCCTCGGCGGGGACGATCAAGTCCGGCGGCGCGACCCGCCGGGCCGCCAAGATGGTCGTGCTCGACGTCGACCACCCCGACATCGCCGAGTTCATCGACACCAAGGCGCGCGAGGAGGACAAGATCCGCGCGCTGCGGGACGCCGGGTTCGACATGGACCTCGGCGGCAGGGACATCAACTCCGTCCAGTACCAGAACGCCAACAACTCGGTCCGCGTGTCGGACGAGTTCATGCGCGCGGTCGAGACCGACGGCGAGTTCGGCCTGCGCGGGCGGCTGAACGGCGAGGTCATCGAGACCATCCGGGCCAAGGACCTGTTCCGCCGGATGGCCAAGGCCGCGTGGGAGTGCGCCGACCCGGGCATCCAGTACGACGACACGATCAACGACTGGCACACCAACCCCGAGACCGGCCGGATCACCGCGTCCAACCCGTGCTCGGAGTACATGTCGCTGGACAACTCGTCCTGCAACCTGGCCTCCATCAACCTGCTGAAGTTCCTGCGCGCCGACGACACCTTCGACGTCGAGAACTTCGTGAAGCTGACCGAGCTGATCATCACCGCGATGGACATCTCGATCACCTTCGCCGACTTCCCGACCGAGAAGATCGGCGAGACCACCCGTGACTACCGCCAGCTCGGCATCGGCTACGCCAACCTCGGCGCGCTGCTGATGGCGACCGGCCACGCCTACGACTCCGAGGGCGGCCGCTCGCTCGCCGCGACCATCACCTCCCTGATGACCGGCGTCGCCTACCGGCGCTCCGCCGAGATCGCCGGGGTCGTCGGCCCGTACGCCGGGTACGCCCGCAACGCCGAGGCGCACAAGCGCGTCATGCGCAAGCACGCCGCGGCCAACGACGAGATCCGCACGCTGGACGACATCGACAAGGCCATCCACACCGCCGCGACCGCGCAGTGGCAGGAGTGCCTGAAGACCGGCGAGAAGAACGGGTACCGCAACGCCCAGGCGTCGCTGCTCGCGCCGACCGGCACCATCGGCCTGATGATGGACTGCGACACCACCGGCATCGAGCCGGACCTCGCGCTGATGAAGTTCAAGAAGCTCGTCGGCGGCGGCTCCATGCAGATCGTCAACCTGACCGTGCCGCGCGCCCTCACCCGGCTCGGCTACCAGCAGGAGCAGATCGAGGCGATCGTCGAGTACATCGCCGAGAACGGCCACGTCGTGGACGCGCCGGGCCTGCGCCCCGAGCACTACGAGGTGTTCGACTGCGCGATGGGCGAGCGCGCGATCTCCCCGATGGGGCACGTCCGGATGATGGCGGCCGTCCAGCCGTTCCTGTCCGGCGCGATCTCCAAGACGGTCAACATGCCCGAGCAGGCCGGCATCGAGGACATCGAGAAGGTGTACTTCGAGGGCTGGAAGCTCGGCCTGAAGGCGCTGGCGATCTACCGCGACAACTGCAAGGTCGGCCAGCCGCTCTCCGCCGCGGGCAAGAAGGAGGAGCCGAAGGCCGAGACCGCCCCCGCCGCCGCGGCGCCGGCCGAGGTGCGGCCCGTCCGCAAGCGGCTGCCGAAGCAGCGTCCGGCGATGGTCACCCGGTTCTCCGTCGCGGGCGCCGAAGGCTACATGACCGCCTCGTCCTACCCGGACGACGGTCTCGGCGAGGTCTTCCTCAAGCTCGGCAAGCAGGGCTCGACCCTGGCCGGCGTGATGGACGCCTTCTCCATGGCGATCTCCATCAGCCTCCAGTACGGCGTGCCGCTGGAGACCTGGGTGGAGAAGTTCACCAACATGCGGTTCGAGCCGGCGGGCATGACCGACGACCCGGACATCCGCATGGCGACCTCGGTGATGGACTACATCTTCCGCCGCCTGGCCCTGGACCACCTCGACTACGAGACCCGCTCCGAGCTCGGCATCCTGTCCGCCGCCGAGCGCGCGATGCAGGCCAACGGCGAGGACCCGGCGTCCCTGCACTCCCCGGACGCCGAGACCGAGCGCGAGACCCTGGCCCAGACCGCCGAGATCACCAAGGCTCCGGCTCCGGCCGCCGCCTCGGCGAACCCGGCCCCGGCCGCGCCGCACTCATCGGTCGAGGTCATCGAGAGCCGCCAGGGCCGCACGGCCGACGCGCCGCTCTGCCTGACCTGCGGCACCAAGATGCGCCCGGCCGGCAGCTGCTACGTCTGCGAGGGCTGCGGCTCCACCAGCGGCTGCAGCTGATCCGGTGACCCCGGCGCCCGCGTGGTGTCGGGGGAGCGGAATGCGGTGGAACGACGGCGGGAGCCGACGCGATGCGTCGGCTCCCGCTTTCTGTTCGTCGCGGCTCGACGATCGGTTCCCTATCCCCTTTCGAGGGTGTCGCGGGGCGGTTTCGCACCGGTGCGCGTGTTCGGGAGAGTGGACCGTTGGAAACGCGTGCGGAGGCGTGGTTCGGCTTGGTTTACTGATCATCCGGGTGTTCGGCGGCATCGCGTGGAACGAGGAGAACATGACGGAATCTACTGAGCTGCCCTCCGCTCGACCGGAGCAGTGGCGTCCGTCGGAGTTCGAGGAGCGGACGCCCTCGGTGGCCCGCATGTACGACTTCCTGCTCGGCGGGAAGGACAATCTCGGCGTCGACCGGGAGCGCGCCCGCGAGGCGGTGTCCGCCGATCCGCTGTTCCCGCGGGTCGTCCGGGAGAACCGGGCGTTCCTCGGCCGGGTCGCGCGCTTCCTCGCCGAGGAGTGCGGGATCGACCAGTTCCTCGACATCGGCACCGGGCTCCCGACGCAGGACAACGTCCACCAGATCGTCCAGCGGATCAACCCGGACGCGAGCGTCGTGTACGTGGACAACGACCCGGTGGTGCTCGCGCACGGGCGGGCGCTGCTCGCCGACAACAACCGGACCACGGTGATCCAGGCCGACCTGCGGGACCCGGGCGCGATCCTCGCGCATCCGGACGTGCGCCGGCTGCTCGACCTGGACCGTCCGGTCGCGCTGCTCCTGCTGGCGATACTGCACTTCGTCCCGGACGAGGCGGAGCCGCACGCGCTGCTGGACGAACTGCGCGCCGCGCTGCCGAGCGGCAGCTACCTGGCCATCACGCACGGCTCGCCGGACCTGCGTCCCGACGTGGTGCACCGGCTCGAGGAGATCTACTCGCGGACGGCCTCGCCCGCGCTCGCCCGGTCCCGCGAGGACGTGGCGCGCTTCTTCGGGGACTTCGAGATGGTCGACCCGGGGCTGGTGTGGGTGCCGTGGTGGCGTCCCGAGCAGGAGCCCGCCGAGGACTCCGACCTCGTGTGGTTCCTGGGCGGTGTCGCGCGCAAGCCGTGACGCGTCTGGAGGTGTGAAGGGCCGGGACTCGTCCCGGCCCTTTCTCATGCCGTGCGGGGCGCGTCCAGCTGGGCGGTGATCATCGAGCGGAGCGCGGCCTTCAGCCGGTCCGGGCCCTCCGCGGTGAGCCGGGCGAGGATCGGGTCGCTGTGCAGGGACCCGAGCAGGACGTGCGCGAACGTGTCGGCGTCCACCTCCGGGTTCCCCGCCAGCAGCAACGCGCTGATGTGGCCGTGCCAGAACGCGTAGACGGCGTGCGGGTTCGGCTGGTTCGCGTGGTACTCGTCGCTGGACGGCAGCGTGACGCCCGACCGGGAGAGCTCGGCGAGCAGGCTCTTGTTCCGGCTGACGACGTCCACGATCGCGTCCACGAAGGCGAGCAGGCGGTCGCGGTCGGGCGCGCCCTCGCCGAGCGGCGGCGGCCCGGTGCGCACGGCGTCCTCCAGCGCGTGCGCGCGCTCCACCATGAGCGCCAGCATGAGTCCGGCGCGGCTGCCGAACCGGTGGAACACCGTGCCCTTGGCGACGCCGGCCTCGGTGGCGACCTGCTCCATCGAGATGTCCCGCGGCGGGTTGGCGGCGAGTAGCCGCTCGGTGGCGGCCAGGATCGCGCGCCGGTTGCGGGCAGCGTCGGCACGTTCTCTCGGCATGCGGCGGACGTCCTCCCGTAGACAAATTGACCGACGGTCAAGTACGGTCGATGTTGACCGATGGTTCAGTTTATCGGGCGGTCCGGGATGGGCCGTCCGGAGGAGGCGGCATGCGACACGTCCGGTACCACGCCCACGGCGGTCCGGAGGTCCTGGCGGTGGAGGAGTCGCCGGTCCCCGAGCCGGGACCGGGAGAGGTGCTCGTCCGGCCCGAGGTGATCGGGACGAACTACGTGGACGTCCAGCTCAGGCGGGAGGCCGACCGCGCGTCGATCTGGTTCCGGGAGCTCCCGGGCACGCTGACCGGCGACGTCGTCGGCACGGTCGAGCGGACGGGTTCGGACGTCGACCCCGCACTGGCCGGAACCCGCGTCGCCGCCGTCGCGACCGACGCCTGGGCCGACCGGGTGGTCACGGACGCCGACTGGCTCGTCCCGGTCCCGGACGATCTGGACGCCGCGTCCGCCAGCGTCCTGCCGCTCGCCGGCGCGGTCGCGCTGGGCTGCCTGCGCGTCGGCCGGATCGCCGCGGGCGAGACCGTGCTGGTCACGGCGGGCGCGGGCACGATCGGGCACCTCGCCGTCCAGCTCGCCCGGCTGCGCGGGGCCGGGACGGTCATCGCGACCGCCGGATCGGACGCGAAGCGGAAACTGCTCGCCGACCTCGGCGCGGACACCGTGATCGACCACACCGCGCCCGACTGGGACGAGCAGGTGCGGGCCGCCGCGCCCGAGGGCGTCCACCTGGCCCTGGACGCGATCGGCGGGGACACCCTGCACCGCGCGCTCGACCTGCTCGCGCCGTTCGGCCGGGCCGTCGTCTACGGCGCGTCCGCCGGGGACCTGACCAGTGTGCCGGTGACCAGCGTCTTCGCGCTGCGCAGTGTGATCGGCTTCGCCGTCCTGGCCTATCGCCTGGCGGATCCCGAACAGGCCCGCGCCGACCTGGACGAGCTCACCGGCCTGCTGCGCTCCGGCAGGTTGCGCGCGGTGACCGGCGCACGCGTCCCCCTGGACGAGCCGGTCCGTGCCCACCGGCTCCTGGAAGACCGGGCCGTCGTCGGCCGCCTCGTCCTGGAACCTTGACCGGCCGCAGACGCGTGTAGACGGAGCTCGATGGAACGGCTTCGGTGACGGGTGCCTGACGGCTGGGGGCTCAGTCCCCGAGGAGGACTCGGGTCAGCGGGGCGACAAGTGGTTCTCCGGCCAGGCCCGCGCACACCGCGGTGACCTGGTCGGCGAACCGTCCGTACTCGGCCTCGGCCGCGTCGATCGCCGACCGCAGGGCGGTGCGGGTGACGGTCAGGAGGTGCGCGGCCGGGCCCTGGCTGGTCTCGGTCGGACCGGAGAGGGTGAGGCGGTCGCCGTCCGCGGCGACCAGAAGCCACGGATGCCCGTTCCAGAGCATCGCCGGGGTGGTGGAGCAGTGTCCGGCGGCCTCTCGCCATTCCCGCAGGATGCTCAGGTCGGCGCAGCATCCGGGGGAGGCGATGCGGCGACCGTCCGACTCGAGCGCGAGCCCGCCGGACAACGCGGGGATCTCGTCCAGCACGTCGGGGCAGGACACCTCTCCGTGCGCCGCGCGGAGGCGGGGGAGGACGTCCAGCTCGTCGAGGTGATCGCGGACGTATGCGGCGAGGGCGCTGTCGGCGAGGTCCCTCACGTCCGTGAACTCGGCGATGCCGGTCTCGAGGACCACCCGGAGCACGACCGGACCGTCCGTCCCGCAGAACCGCCCGCCCGGTGCCGCACCGCTCATCGCGCCTCCCCACCTCCATTAAAGCCGCGTGGCCGCGGTTCGTCCCCCGTCGCTCCGGGACCGAGGGTAACGTTCTCCACCGATGGCCGGGGTCGATCTCGGCGCCCGACGCGGCCGCGGGCCGTCAGCGGCCGTCGGGGGCGAGGAGGAGGCGGGCGGCCAGACCCGTGAAGACGACGCCGCCGAACACGTTGAGCGCGCGGGCGGCGCGGCGGCTGCGCCGGAGCGCGGCGGCGAGACGGCCGGAGAGCAGTCCGACCGTGCCGTCCACGGCGAGTCCGATCAGCACGAGCGTGACGCCGAGGATCATGAACTGGACCATCGGGTGCCCGAGCTGCGGGTTCACGAACTGCGGCAGGAACGCGATGTTGAACAGGATGACCTTCGGGTTGAGCAGGTTCGTCACCATCCCCTGCCAGAACGCGCGCGGAAGACCGGGGCCTGCGGCCTGCGGCCCGCCCTCGGCGCCCGCGTCCGCGGGTCCGGTGTCCCTCTCACGGAACGCCTTGACCGCGAGGAAGACCAGGTAGGCCGCCCCCACCCAGCGCAGCACGTGGTACAGCGTGGGCAGGGCCGCGAACAGCGCCGACAGGCCGAGCATGGCGGCGATCGCGTGGATCAGCGCGCCCGTCGCCACACCCGCCGCGGCCAGGGCGCCCGTGGTGGGTCCGCCGCGTCCGCCCATGGCGACGATGAACATCATGTCCGGGCCCGGGGTCAGGCACAGCGCGAGGGCGGCGACAAGGAACGCCGCGTACAGGGAGAAATCGACCACCCGTGCAGCCTTGCCGAGGCCCCGACCCTGATCAAGCCCTTTTCGAGGGGCGGACGGCGGGGCGCGCGGTCAGCCGCGGGTCAGCGCATCGACCACGAGCGTGAGGCGGGCGTCCGCGTGATCGGGACGCAGCCGCTTCCCTTTGGTCAGCGTTGCGAGGCCGTGCAGCCAACTCCAGCCGAGTTCGGCGAACGTCTCGGGATCGCGCTCCCCGGCGAACGGCCTCAGCACGGTCTCGAACTCCTGGAACGCGTCGCGGAGTGCCTGCGGCGACTCGCCCGTCCCGAACGTGACGTCGATCGGCTGGACGAACATCGCGTCATAGGTGGCCGGGTGCGCCGCGGCGAACTCCAGGTACGTCCGTGCGACGTCGTGCAGCGCGGCGACGTCTCCGGTCGCCTTCTCGCGCGCCGCGCGCAGCTCGGCGGCCAGGTCGGCGATGCCCTCGACCGCCACGGCGGCGACGATCGCGGACTTCCCCTTGAAGTGGCTGTACAGGACGGGCTGGCTGTACTGGACGAGGTCGGACAGGCGGCGGGTGGTGACGGCCTCCCACCCCTCGGACTCGGCCAGTTCCCGCGCCGTCCGGACGATCAGTCGGCGGCGGTCGGCTCGTTCGCGTTCGCGGCGCTGCTGTGCTGACATGGCACGGATTCTAGCATCGCTAGACATGCGAGCACCGCTAGTGCTAGCGTCGCTCTTGTTCCTAGCAATGCTAGCCACCAAGGAGTCGCCATGAACGTCGTCGCCGCCTCGTCCGCCGTCCAGCCGGCCGTCCCCGCCAAGGGGCGCCTGCTCGCCCGCACCGCCACCGGCATCGCGGTCGTGACCGGCCTGCTGGTGACCTACTTCGGGCTCAACTTCCTGCTCGACCCGCACGCCGCAGACGGCTTCGGCATCAAGCCCTGGCCGACCGGCGAGGCCACCGGCTACTTCGCCGTCAAGGGCGTCCGCGACCTCGCCGTCGGAGGCGCGATCTTCACCCTCCTCGCCCTCCGCCAGCACCGCGCCCTGGCCTGGATCATGCTGTTCGACCTGCTCCTTCCCCTCGGCGACATGGTCACCGTCATGACGCACGGCGGCACGGTCGCCTACGCCCTCGCCGTCCACGGCTCCGCCGCCGCCCTCCTGGCCCTCGGCGTGGTCCTCCAGTTCATCCGCATCACCCGCTCCACCGCCCCGACCGCCTGACCCGGCCGGGTGACGCCGGCCGCGTGACCTCGGCCTGTCCCGCATGACCCCGGCTTGTCCCCGCATGACTCCCGCCTGCTCCGCCTGCCCTCGATGGGCCGAGCCGCTGTCGGGACGTCGCGGGTGGGGTGCCCGGAGTTCGGTCGCGGGCTGGGTGGGTCCGGTCTCCCTGGTCACCAGGGAGAATGGGGGCCTTGTCGGGAGAGGGAGAAGTGCCGGTGAGTGATCTTCAGACGCGTCCGGAGGCCGTGGCGTGCGGGGGACGGGACGATGTGGCGGGGCGGCCGGTGCGCGAGCTGCTGAAGCCGCGCGTCATGTCCCTCGGCGCGGGCACGGAGGTGCGGCGGCTGCTGCCCACGCTCGGGCGGCGGATGGTCGGCGCGTGGTGCTTCGTGGACAACTACGGGCCGGACGACATCGCGAGCGAGCCCGGCATGCAGGTGCCGCCGCACCCGCACATGGGCCTGCAGACGGTGAGCTGGCTGCACGCGGGTGAGGTGCTGCACCGCGACAGCCTGGGCAGCCTCCAGACCGTCCGGCCGCGCCAGCTCGGGCTGATGACGTCGGGACGCGCCATCTCGCATTCGGAGGAGTCGCCGCGCGAGCACGGCCGCATCCTGCACGGCGCGCAACTGTGGGTGGCGCTGCCGGACGAGGCGCGCCACACCGATCCGAGCTGGGAGTTCCATGCCGACCTTCCCGTGGTGACCGGGCCCGGTTTCAAGGGGACCGTCCTGCTGGGCGAACTCGACGGCGCCACCTCGCCCGGGCGCGCGTTCACGCCCATCGTCGGCGCGGACATCGAGGTGGCGGACGGCGCCGACGTGCGCCTGCCGCTGGAGCCCGACTTCGAGTACGCCGTCCTGACCATGCGCGGACGCACCGTCGTGGACGACGTGCCGCTGGACCCCGGGTCGATGCTCTACCTCGGCTGCGGACGCCGCGAACTGCCCGTCCGCGCGGACGGAGGCGGTTCGCTGATGCTGCTCGGCGGCGAGCCCTTCGAGGAGCGGCTGGTGATGTGGTGGAACTTCGTCGGCCGGACGGGGGAGGAGATCGACCGGGCGCGCGCCGACTGGATGGACGGGGACCGCTTCGGCACCGTCCACGGCTACGACGGCGACCGCACCCCCGCCCCCGCACTGCCGGACCTGCCGCTCAAGCCGCGCGGTCGCGTCCGCTGAGGGTGACGCGCCTCCCGGACGCGGCGGACTCGCGGACGGCGTCGAGGAGGCGGTGGAGGTCCAGGGCGTCCTCGAAGGTGGGGACGGAGCCGGGGGAGTCCGCGAAGGCCTGGTAGATCCGGGCGACGTTCGCCGCTTCGGTGCCCTCCAGAGCCGGAGGCAGGGGCTTCAGAGCGGCGGGTGGGTCGATGCGTTGGGGCTCGGCGCCGGGTTCGCGGTTGCCGAGCAGGACGAGTTCGTCGATCTGCAGGCCCGCGCCACCGCGTGAGAGCAGGGTGAGATCGCCCTCGGTGCCCGCGATCTCGATGCGGGTGCCGGGGGCCGTGCGCTTGGCGTAGTGGATGTGCGCCGAGAGCGTCGCCCCGGACGCGAGGGTGCCGGCCACCGCGACCTGGTCGGGGCTGTCGGCCTCCACCGGTTCCCCGGTCTCGGCGACCGTGTAGTGGACGCGTTGCACGGCCAGGGACGCCGACAGCTCCGCGACGGGCCCGGCCAGGTGCTGGACGAGGTCGAGATGGTGGCCGCCGCCGACCTCGAGCGTGCCCGCGGCGTTGCGGACGTCGGCGGTGTAGGACGACCACGCGGGCATGGTGCCGTTCGCGCCCTTGGCAAGGGCGCCGTGCACGTTCACCGAGGTCACGCGGCCCGCGTAGCCGTCGGCGAGCAGGGCGCGGGCGTGTGCGGCGGCGGGGGAGAAGCGGGCCTGCAGCCCGACGGCCGTCCGGACGCCGGCCCCGGCGGCGAGCTTGACGACCGCCTCGGCCTCGTCGGTCGTGCGGGTGAGCGGCCACTCGGAGAAGACCTGCCTGCCCGCGCCGAGCGCGGCCCGGATCAGCTCGTCATGGGCGGGGACCTTCACCGTGATCGCGACCAGGTCGACGTCCGGATGCGCGGCGAGCTCGCGCGGGTCGGTGAAGTGGTGCGGGACGCCGAAGCGGCGGGCGGCCTCGCGTGCGCTCTCCTCGCGCCGGGTGCCGACGGCGGTGATCTCGTAACCGGGCAGCGCGCGCAGTGCGGGGATGTGGGCGCGCGACGCCCAGCCCTGGTCGGGGTTGGCCCCGATGATGCCGACGCGGATCGCGGGCATGGTGGACTCCAATCCGAGAAGCGGACGCCTGCCGTCCGGATGGAAGGGACTCTAAGACAAGCGGACGCGGGTTGTCCACTTAATCCGGACGCGTGTCGTCCGTTTGCTAGGATCGTCGGCATGGAGACCGTGAGCGCCGTGGACCGCCTCCTCGACGACGGGTCCGGCCGCGTCCCGCGCGCCGACGCCCGCCGCAACGTGGAGCGGCTGGTCGCCGCCACGCGCGAGGCCGCGGCCGAGGGCGGCGAGATCACCGCGCACGACATCGCGCGGCGGGCCGGCGTGGGCGTGGGCACGTTCTACCGGCGCGTCGGCAGCCTCGAACGCCTCCTCCAGGCCGTCCTGGAGGAGATCATCGGGGAGATCCTGGAACGCGGCGACCAGGGTCTCGCCGACCCCGACCCGTGGACGGGTTTCCGTGACTTCGCGTCCTCCTACCTGCGGTTGCGCAACGAGCTGTGCGACGTGAACCAGGCGATCGGCGGAGTGCTGGACCACGAGCGCGCCGAGCTGCGCGACCGCGTCCGGCAACTGGTCGAGCGGGCGCAGGACGCCGGGGCCATCCGCCCGGACGTGTCCTGGACGGACGTGTCGTTCCTGCTGGTCGGGGTCTCCACCGGCGCCCACACGATGGGCATCCACGCCGGGCCCTCGCAGTGGGAGCGCAACCTCGCGATCGTCCTCGACGGCCTGCGGACGCCCGTCCCCACCCCGCCGCCCGGCACCGCTCCCGAGGCCCCGGAGCCGGCCTCCGCCAAGTAGCCCGGCCCGGTTCCCGCCGCGAGGAATCCCCGGCGGGCGACCGCCGTTGACTGACGTGTGATGCATGGCGAATACAAGGTGCCCGGTGGAAAGCTCGTCGTCGCCGACGTGGACGTGGTCGACGGGCTGATCCGCAACCCCCGGATCAGCGGTGACTTCTTCCTCGAACCCGACGAGGCGCTCGAGGCGATCGACCGCGCGCTCGACGGGCTGTCCGCCGGACTGGAGGCGCGCGACCTTGCCGCCCGCGTCCAGGCGGGGCTGCCGGAGGGCACGGTGATGCTCGGCCTCACCACCGAGGCGGTCGGGATCGCCGTGCGCCGGGCCGTCGCGCGCGCGTCCGACTGGCGCGACCACGACTGGCGGCTCGTCCACGAGGGGCCGCAGCCGCCCGCGCTGCACATGGCGATCGACCAGGTGCTCGCCGAGGAGGTCGGCGCCGGCCGCCGCCCGCCGACGCTGCGGATCTGGGAGTGGGGCGCGTCCGCCGTGGTCATCGGCAGTTTCCAGTCGCTGCGCAACGAGGTGGACGGGGACGCCGCGCGGGCGCTGGACGTCGAGGTCGTCCGCCGCGTCAGCGGCGGCGGCGCGATGTTCGTCGAGCCCGGCAACACGATCACCTACTCGCTGTACGCGCCGGAGTCCCTGGTCGCGGGCATGTCGTTCGCCGAGAGCTACGCGTTCCTGGACGACTGGGTGCTCGGCGCGCTGGCCGAGCTCGGCATCCGCGCCTGGTACCAGCCGCTGAACGACATCACCTCCGACCACGGCAAGATCGCGGGCGCGGCGCAGAAGCGGCTCGCGAACGGCGCCGTCCTGCACCACGTGACCATGTCCTACGACATCGACGTGGACAAGATGCTCCAGGTGCTGCGGATCGGCCGGGAGAAGCTGTCCGACAAGGGCACGACCAGCGCGAAGAAGCGTGTCGACCCGCTGCGGCGGCAGACCGGGCTGTCCCGGGAGGAGATCATCCGCCGCATGGTCGCGCACTTCCGCACCCGCTACGGCCTCACCCCGGACACCCTCACCGACGACGAGCGCGTCCTCGCCGACAAGTACGTCGCGGAGAAGTTCACGACGCCCGAGTGGACAGCCCGCGTCCCGTGACCGCCCGCCGGTGACCGCCCGCCGGTGACCGCCCGCCGGTGACCGCCCGCCGGTGACCGCCCGCCGGTGACCGCCCGCCGGTGACCGTCCGCCGGTGACCGTACGCCCGTGACCGTCCGGTCGTCGTCGACCGGCCGTCGTCGTGCGGCCGGGGGCGTGACCGTCCGCGCGCGTCCGGCGATCGCCGCGGTCCTTGATCGTCGGTGGCAGGTCTTGCCGTTGTGGCGGGGGCGGGCGGCCGGTTAGAACGAGGGCATGAGCCAGTATCCGTATCCGGTCGTGCCCGCGCCCCGGTTCGACGTGCCCGCCACGAGGGCCGTCGAGCGCGCGCGGGCGTTCGCCGACACCATGACGCTGCGCCGGACGGTCCGGGACTTCTCGTCCCGGCCGGTGCCGCCGGAGGTGCTCGACCACGCGCTGCGCGCCGCGGCGACGGCGCCGAGCGGCGCGAACGTCCAGCCGTGGCGGTTCGTCGTCGTCACCGACCCCGAGCGCAAGCGCAGGCTGCGGGAGGCGGCCGAGGCGGAGGAGCGCGAGTTCTACGAGCACCGGGCGTCGCCGGAGTGGCTGGAGGCGCTGGCTCCGCTCGGCACCGACTGGCGCAAGCCGTTCCTGGAGGACGCCCCGGCGGTCATCGTCGTCTTCGAGGTGCACAAGGGGCCGCACTCGCCGCGACCATACTATGTAAAGGAATCGGTCGGGATCGCCGTCGGCTTCCTGCTGGCCGCGCTGCACCAGGCGGGCCTCGCGACGCTCACGCACACGCCGAGCCCGATGAAATTTCTCAACGAGGTCTGTGAACGGCCCCGGGAGGAGCGGGCGTACGTCGTCATTCCGGTCGGCTATCCGGCGGACGACGCGATGGTCCCCGACATCACGAAGAAAGCCGTGGACGAGGTCGTCGTCCACCTCTGACCAGCGCTTCCCGATCCATCTCCGACGCTACGCCGCGCCGGCGGCCCGGATCAGCGGAACGGCGGAATCGGGAGAAGCAAATCGGCCGGGACGTGTTCTCACGCCCCGGCCGATCGCCATTCTCGAAGAACCGTGAAACGGTCAGCCCTTCAGGACGGATTCGGCCAGTTTCTTGTCCCGGCCGACCCGCACCAGCGCGGACGCGAAGCGCGCGATCTCCTTGTCGGGCACCTCGTCGGCGAGGCGCTTCGGGTCCGCGGGAAGGCCGAGGCGTTCGGCGCCCTTGAGGGCCTGCCCGTCGATGTAGGGGCGCAGCCACGGCCACATCTGCTGGGCCTCACGGCAGAAGATGTCGACGCCGACCGGCCCGATGCCGGGGAATTCGCGCAGCAGCTCGCCCGCGCGGCGCGGGTCGCGCCCGGCCTCGATGGGCAGCCGCCGCAGGTCGCCCTTGTACTTGTCCAGGACGAGGTCGGCCATGTCGCCGAGGCGCGTCGCGGTGCTCTCGTCGTAGCGGACGTAATGGCCGCGGCCGAGGGCGTCCACCCTCTGCTGCCAGGTCAGCCGCGTGAGTCCGCGCGGGGTGCCGCCGCCCGCCTGGAACACCTCGCGCGCTGCGGCCATCGCGATGTCCGACCCGATCCGGGCGCTGAGCAGGTTGGACAGGACCAGCAGCCGGAACAGGGGCCCCGGCTGGTCCTTGAGCGGGATGCCCACCTCCTCGGCGTAGGTCTGGCCCGCCTCACGCAACAGCCTTTTCACGACAGCGTCCATCAACGCACCTCCCGTCAATCGCGCTTTACCCAGGCACGCGCGATTGACGCCTGCGGACGCGTAATCAGAGCAGGCTGAGCTGGCCCTCGCCGGCGAGCGGATCGCGGTGGCGCTTCAGGTGCCGCCAGCGGGGCAGGTCGTCCAGATACGACCAGGACATCCGGTGGTGCGGGGTCGGGCCGTACTCCTCCAGCGCCTTCTGGTGAACCGGCGACGGGTAACCGGCGGCGTCGGCGAACCCGTACCCGGGAAACCCGGTGTCAAGCGCGGCCATCAGCCCGTCCCGGTGCACCTTGGCCAGGACCGACGCGGCGGCCACCGTGACCGACCGCTGGTCGGCCTTGACCTCGCAGCGGACCCGCCAGCGCGGATCCCGCACGTAGTCGTTGTCGCCGTCCAGCAGCACCAGGTCGGGCGGCTCGGGGAGGGCGGCCAGGGCGCGGACGGCCGCGCGCCGCAGCGCCGCCGTCATCCCGAGCTCGTCGATCTCCTCCGGGGATGCCGCGCCGATCGCGTGGGCGTCCAGCCAGTCCGGAAGGATCTCGGCGAACGCTTCCCGGTGGGCCTTGGTCAGCAGCTTGGAGTCGGTGAGCCGGATCTTCCTCCCGCCGCGTCCGGGGAGTTCCGGAGGGGCCGAAAGGTCGGTGACGGCCGCGCACACCACGACGGGCCCCGCCCACGCGCCGCGGCCGACCTCGTCCACACCGGCGATCCGCACCGGACGGCCGGTCAGCGCGCGCAGCTCGTCCTCGATCTCGTATCCGGCGACCCGCGACGTCCGCGCGCCGGACGCCTCGGACGCGTCCGTCTCCAGACCCGGCAGCGCGACGTCGGCGGGCTCGGCGGCCACGAGGGGCTCGGCGGACGCAACCGGCATGGCGGTCACGGGCGGGGCGGTCACGGGCGGGGCGGTCACGGGCGGGGCGGACTCGGGAGCGGACAAGGGTTCTCCTGGACCTCGGAGGCGTGCGGCGGTCTCGATCGTACGGCCACCCTCCGCCTCCGGAGCGCGGGGACGCGCTGCGACCGCCGGCCCCGCGGGAGCGGCCCGGGACGGAACGGGCCGGTCAGAGCCAACCGTTCTGGCGGGCCGCGCCCACGGCCTCGATGCGGTTGCGCGAGCCGGTCTTCCCGATCGCGGACGAGAGGTAGTTGCGGACGGTGCTCTCCGACAGGTGCAGGCGACCCGCGATGTCGGCGACCGTCGCTCCGTCGGCGGCCGCGGCGAGCACGTCCCGCTCGCGGTCGGTGAGCGGGTTCGGGCCGACCGAGAGGGCGGCCGTGGCGAGTACCGGGTCCACGACCTGCTCGCCGGCCAGGACCCGGCGGATCGCCGCCACGAGGTCCTCGATGGGGCCGTCCTTGACCAGGAAGCCCCGTGCGCCCGCCTCCATCGCCCGGCGCAGGTATCCGGGCCGGCCGAAGGTCGTGACGATCAGGACGCGGCAGGACGGCAGCTCGCGGCGCAGGTCGGCGGCCACGTCCAGGCCCGTGCGGTTCGGCATCTCGATGTCCAGGACGGCGACGTCCGGACGGGTCCGCAGCGCGGCGGGCAGCACCTCGGCGCCGTCCGCGACCTGCGCGACGACCTCGATGTCGTCCTCCAGGTCGAGCAGCAGCGCGAGGGCGCCGCGCATCATGCCCTGGTCTTCGGCGAGCAGCACTCGGATCACCGGATCATTCTCCACCCGTCGCGACCGGCACCGTCGCCGCCAGCAGGAACCCCGGACCGGACGGGTCGGCGCGCAGCGTCCCGCCAGCCGCGCCGACCCGCTCGCGCAGGCCGGCGAGCCCGTTGCCGCCGCCGCCCGGACCCGTCCCGCCGGCCG
>NZ_QURH01001034.1 GCF_003428695.1 Actinomadura logoneensis | reverse complement strand
GGCCACCGCGGTCCGCACCCCCGACGGACGGCGCGGAGCCGTGGACGCCGCCCGCGCCCTGCCCGCCGTCCTGCGCGAGCGCCGCCCCGTCCCGCCCGAGGTGGAGGCGGCCCGCCGCGCCCTCGCCCGGTACTGAGCCCCCGGCGTCCGTGCCGGGGGGCGCTGTGGGAAGGCCGATGGCCGTCAGCCGGTGCTGAGCCGCCGGGCGGGGCGCCGCGCCGGACGCCAGGTCGTCAGCACCGCGAGCGCCAGAAGGAGCTCGCCGATGTCGCCGCCGTAGTACATCAGCTCGGCTCCGCCGCGGATCCGCCCGGGATCGCCGGGCAGGTCGAGCAGCCCCGCGTACATCACCTGCGCCAGCGTCGCGTGGACGGCGATCCCCGCGCCCAGCACCACCAGCCGGACGATCACCGGCGCGCGGTGCGGGTCGGGATCGGGTCCGGCCACCGCCCGCGCGAACAGGCAGCCCGCGAGGAGGAAATGCGCGTGGACCAGGACGTGCAGCGTCTCGTTCCGGGTGGACGCGGCGTACAGCGGCGTCGCGTACACCACGACCGTCCCGCCAGCGCTCAGCGCCAACGCCGTCACGGGGTGGGAGAGCGTCCGGACGAACCGCGTCCGCAGCAGCCGTCCGACGCGGCGGCCGACGGACCGGGGCGCGGTGCGCAGGAGGAGCGTCACCGGCGCCCCCAGCACCAGGAACAGCGGCGCGTACATCCCGAGCAGCAGGTGCTGGGCCATGTGGCCGCGGAAGTCGTCGTCGGCCCAGCCGTCCACGGGCGGGGAGAGGGCGAGGGCCACCAGGCAGACGCCCAGCAGGAGGCAGGCCGTCCGTCCCGGGCTCGACGCGCGCCCGGCCACGTCAGCGGACCTCGAGCGGACGGCGGCGGGCCAGGAGCGTCCCGCCGATCAGCAGCACCGCGCCGAGCGCCAGGAACCCCAGGTCCCACCAGATCCGGTGCGGGCCGGTCCGGACGTGGTGGATGCCGAGGATCTGGTGGTCGACCGTGCCCTCGACCAGGTTGAACAGGCCGGCTCCCGCGATGATCCACCCCCACAGCGGCGGCGTCCGCCAGGAGGGCCGGTCGCCGGGGGCCGTCCGCCGGTAGAGGACCGCCAGGCCGACCAGGACGCAGATCCAGGTGAAGACGTGGAAGAACCCGTCCCAGACGGTGTTCATCCGGAGCCCGGGCACCGTGTCCACGGGATACCGTTTCAGCCCGAGGTGGTCCGAGCCGGTGCTCGACAGCATGTGGTGCCACTGCAGGACCTGGTGCAGCATGATCCCGTCGACGAACCCGCCGAGACCGACGCCGAGGATCAGGCCGGGCAGCATGAGACGGTCACGCACGGTGAGACTCCGATCATCAGGAGTCGTGATCATGCCCGCTGCGCGCGCGCCCAACCCCCTCTGATGGCCCCGCCGCCGCTCCCGGCCGACGGGGCGGCGCCCCGCCGGGGGAGGGCGTCAGCCGGTCTCCGCCACCACGGGGACGCGCTCCCCGTCGTCCGTCCGCGCCCCGGCGGACCCGGCGGCCCGGACGGGGCGCCGCAGGCTCACCGTCAGCGCCGCCAGCGCGGCGACGGCCGCCAGCGCCGTCAGCGACCAGCCCGTGGCGTACTCGGCGTGCCTGGTGGACCCGCCGTCCTGCGCCTGGACCAGGAACAGCGTGCCGACGGTCGCGACCCCGAGCACCTGCCCGACCTGCATGACGGTCAGCAGCAGCCCGCTGGCGTCGGCGGCCTCCTCGCCGGGGACGTTCTCCAGCGTGGTCGTCATCACGATCGGCATCACGCCGAGCCCGAGCCCGATGACCGCGGTGAGCGCCAGGTAGGGCGCCCCGCCCGACGCCAGCGGCCCGATCCACAGGTAGCCCAGCGCCGCGACGCCGAACCCGATCGGGACCATCGGCCGGTGCCAGCGCGCCGGGAGCCGCTGCCAGTAGAGGCTGACCAGGGCGAACGCCAGGACGCAGGGCACGAACGCCATCCCGGACTCCCGCGGCGACATCCCCAGGTCGCCCTGGAGGTGCAGGGTGGTGGTGAAAAGGAACGCCCCCCACGAGCTTGGCCCGAACATCAGCGTGGCCACTCCGCCGAGCACGCCGGGCGCGCGCAGCACCCGTCCCGACACCAGCGGACGTCCGCCGCGCGCCGCGAACCGCCGTTCGACCAGCGCGAACACCGCGAACAGCACGGCGCTGGCCGCCAGCGCGGCCCAGCCCCACGCGGGCCAGCCCAGCTCGTGCCCGAGGATCAGCGGCACGACGAGCAGCAGCAGCGCCGGCGACAGTACGGCCAGCCCCACCGGGTCCAGGCCGCCGCGCCGGTCCTCGTCCGCGCGGGGCAGCACCCGCGGGCCGGCGGCCAGCAGCGCCACGCCGATCGGCACGTTCACCAGGAACACCAGCCGCCAGCCCGACCCGAACAGGTCGGCGCTGACCAGCAGCCCGCCGAGCACCTGCCCGACGACCACGCCGCCCGCGATCACCATCGCGTACAGGCTCAGCGCCCGGGCCCGCGCGGGCCCCTGGAAGCCCCGCTGGAGCAGGCTCATGACCTGCGGCGTCATCAGCGCGGCGCCGAAGCCCTGCAGGAACCGCACGACGATGAGGAACCCGGTGGTCGGCGCCAGCCCGCAGGCCAGGGAGGCGAGGGTGAACACGGCGAGCCCGCCGAGGAACACCCGCCGGTGCCCCATCAGGTCGCCGAGCCGCGCCCCGGTGATCAGCAGCACGGCGTAGGCGATGACGTACCCGGCGACGACCAGCTGCAGGCTCGCGCCGCTGGCGTGCAGGTCCGCGCGCAGGGTCGGCAGCGCGACGTTGACGATGTTGACGTCCAGGATGGCCATGAACTGCCCGAGCAGCAGCAGTGCCAGCATCGGCCCGGCGGACCGTGCGGTGGACGGCCGCGGGCCTTTCGTGCGTTCGGTCGGAGATGTCATGCCGGTAGCGTCCGCCCGATCCCATACCGGTGCCGAGAGCCCGGTGATACTGGTAGTGACAGCACCTGCTTCGCACCTGACCTCCGCCCGCGGGGACAAGTCACGCGTCGCGGAATCCGGGCCGCAGTTGATAGCCGAGAAGCACTATCGCGAACTTCCCATGCATCGGGCCATGGCCCGCGGCAAGCGTCTGACCCACGGTCCGCACTTTCAGGACTGCCATATCTACTCGGGCCAGTCTGCTCCTGCGGCGGAAGCTACCAGGCGCCAAACCTTGGCCCCGACCTGAGCCCGCTGCCATGGCTGCAGTCTCCGACAGCGACACAGAGGAAAAGGGACGCGGCCACTGCAGGCGATACGCGTGGGCCACCTGGCTGCGAGCGAACTCAGGCACGAGGTGGCAGGACCTCGATGATCTCGGCGATCTCGGCGATTCCGGCCACGGGTGGGGCCTCGTGCATGGTGATCACGTCACCCGGCCTCATATGCCGCCACTGTTCGAATTCCAGCGGAGCCAGCCGAACGTCGGTTGCCTCTCCATGGCCGCTGGCGGCGGCGCACGTGAGCGGTGGTCAGCGCCCGCAACGCGGTCCCGGGTGCCGGGGTGCTGGTCCTTTCGACGGCCACTGAGACTCCGTCCCTGACGCACGAACTCCCATGACGTCCAGAAGGTACCAGGCAGCCGGCTGAACAGCGCACGAACGGAAACGGGCGTGGCTCGTCTGCAAGCGGCTTCTGAGCTGCGAAATCCGGTGGCCGAGGGGTGGCATGTCGGGCACAGTACGCCGCCATGGTCTATGTGCTGTGGCACGTCGGCTGCAAAGCGCGCTGGCCGAGCTTGTGGCTGACGCCGCGCCTTCGATCGCCGCCGGAAGTGTCGGATAGAACCGGCACAACCGGCCCACTCTGTGATCACCGACTCTGGACCGAGGGCGACCATGCCACCGGGCGACGACTTCGCCGCCGGAAGCCGTTGCTGAAGGTTCCTGCCGCTTCGAAGTCGGCGATGAATGCGATCTCCTCCAGCGCGCCGGACCCATGACCTCTGAGATCACAGGACGGAGGCCAAGCGCGGAGGATACGGGAATGTCTCCGGTTGCCCTGGGAGGTGCTGCGGGCTTCGGGCAGGGAGAGTCTGGAACGTACGCAGAGTGACACGGAGAGTTACGGCGTCGCGGGTGCTCGCCCGTCCGACGGGGCCTCTGGTGTCGCCACATACGAGAGGTGGCCTGCACATGGCCGAGAGCAAGTTCGGTGACTTCTACGTCGGAAAGTACAACGTGCTGCCGGCGAACACGCAGAAGGTTCCCTACACCGCACCCAAATCGATCTTCCTCAGTCGTGTCCCGGCCTTCGACACCAGCACACAGGGAATCGGAACCAAGCCGATCGATCGGGGCTGGGACTTCCAGCTCTCTACCAAGGAGACAGTGGAGAAGATCTTCAAACTCGCCGACGCCTACACCAAGCTCGCCGAGCTGACCAAGGGCCACTGGGGTGGCCGCGACTTCAACAGCAGCGACGTCTCCAAGGTCCACGAGAATTGGGGAGAGTGCCCCGTGGGCCTGTACTGCAGCCATATACCCGAGGTCTACGGGGGTGCCCGCCAGGCGGTGCTGCTGCATGCATTGTGCACGCAGAAGAAGCGGCCGTCGGCGTTCGTGGGCGCTCTGGCAGGGGTCGCGCCGTTCCTGTGCGCGACGATCCCCTGCCAGGGGCCGATCAGCAAGGAGTACGAAGACGCGTGCGACGTCAGCGTCACCGAATCGACCACCGAAGGCTGGGAGCTTGGCCTGGAAGGCAAGGCCGGCGTGGACGCCAAGGGCGCGAAGATCGAGCGCACCGCGTCACTGAAATGGTCCAAGAGCACCACCAAGACCAGCACGGTGACCAAGAAGCACTCCGAGATCACCAAGCTGACGGTGCCCGACAAGCACTGGGGGCGCCTGGACGTGCGGGTGGCCGGTGGCGTGTACGCCGGCTGGCTGGTGTACAAGACCAATGAAGACAACAACAACCTCGCCGTCTACCCGATGCTCGTGCCCATCCACTGCCCGAACTTCGTCTCACCGGTAGCCGAGCACACCATGCTCGCCCACGAGAACACCATCACTGCGGCCGAAGCCGCCCTGATGTCCCGATACAACGCGCTCCAGACCGAGCACGACGCTCTGAGCGCCGCGCTCGCAGAGCCCGATGACGACTCGCGTACCGCGGACATCAACCGTCTTCTGGACGCCGAAGCGGAGATGGAGCGCCTGCGCGCTGCCTTGCAGCAGTTGGAGGCCTAGGCAAGATCCTCCGCTCCCGAACGTGTCCCGAGACGTCGGTGCACGTCTCCGTAATAGGACCGAGAGCCCCGGGATACTGGTAGTGACAGCACCTGGATCACTGCTCGGGGGTCGGCGACACTGGGGGAGTGGCGATGACGACGACGGTGGAGCGGCGTGCGGGCGGGCGGCGGCGGCGCCGGGACGAGCTGGCGGCGTTCCTGCGGAGCCGACGGGAGCGGATCACGCCCGAGGACGTCGGGCTACCGCCCGCGCCCCGGCGGCGGACCCCCGGGCTGCGGCGCGAGGAGGTCGCGCAGCTCGCCGGGGTCGGCGTCACCTGGTACACGTGGCTGGAGCAGGGGCGGCCGATCAACGTCAGCACGCAGGTGCTCGACGCCATCTCCCGGACGCTGCGGCTCGACCCGGTCGAGCGCGAGCACCTGTACCGGCTCGCCGAGGTCGGCGTCCCGCCGGAGCCGGACGTGGTGTCGGCGCTGACCGAGGACGTCCAGACGATCATGGACGGGCTGGCGCCGATGCCCGCCGTCGTCTCCGACCCGCGGCACGAGGCCCTGGCCTGGAACGACGCGTTCGCGGCGCTGGTGCCCTGGGTGACCCAGGCGCCGCCGGGCGAGCGGAACCCGCTGTGGCAGTTCTTCACCCGCCCCCGGTGTTGCAACCCGTGCACCAACCTGGAGGAGCAGATCGGCGAGTCGGTCGCGATGTTCCGGTACCGGTACGTCCGGCACCGCAGCGACCCGGAGATGCAGCGGCTGGTCGACCGGCTCCTGGAGACCAGCCCGCGGTTCGCCGAGCTGTGGCGGCACCAGGACGTCGCGATCCCCAAGCCCTGCCAGAAGGACTTCTTCTACCCCCGGCTCGGCGGGCAGATCTCGACGCGCACCACCTCACTCGACCTGAGCGTCCGGCCGGGGACGCGCCTGGTCGTCTACACGTTCGTCAACGACGAGAGCCGCGCGAACTTCATGCGCCTGCTCGCCGACCCGTCCCTGTCCCTGCCCGACCACACCCACTGAGGGCCCGGGGTTGCGCGGGCCTGGGCGGTCCGTCATCATTCCCGGCATGATCAAGAGGAAGGGCGGTCTCCGCCCGGGCCGTTGAGCCCCACCGCGGCCGAGAGGCTGCTCGCAGAAGTCGAACCCCTGGCCTGGCCGAGCCGGACGCGCTCGCTGGCCCTGCACGCCCGGCGGCTCGCCGGGACCCCCGAACTCACGGTGATGCTCGCCGACCTGTCCGCACGCGGACGGTACGAACGGCACATCGCCCTGCACATGGCGACGGCCGCCCGGGACCTCGCGCACGTCGCGGGCGTCCTGGCCGGGCCGGACATGGAGCTGCGGAAGGCGGCCCTGCGCGCCGTCCGCACCCTGCCCGTCCCGGACGAGGCCGTGGCCCGAGCCCTCGACGACGCCCCCACCGACCTGCGCCGATCCGTATACCGGACGGTCCTGTACGCCCGCCGGACGGCGCTCGCGGACGGGCTCCTGCCGGACGTGCGGGCGCGGTACGGCGACCGCGACGCGGCCATGCTGCTCCCGGCCTGCTCGGCCGGGACGGTCGCGCGGTTCCTGCCGGAACTCGCGCACGCCGTCACGCTGTGGCGCGCGCTGGCCGCACGCCATCCCGACGCGCTTATCGGCCTGCTCGAACGCGAATGGCACGAGGAGGGCGGGAACCGGTGGAGGTTCGTGCGACAACGGAAAGCCGCGCTCATCCGGGTCGCCGAGGCGCGCCCACGCGAGACCCTGGACCTGTACGTACGCACCGGCCTGCTGCGCTTCGTCGAGAACGACCTACCGCCGAGGGTGCTGAAGGCGTTCCTCAGCGCCGATCCCACCGGATTCACCGCGATGTTCTCCGAACCGCGGAGGAGGGTGGGCCTGCCTGGTCCGGTGGTCGCGCGGCACTTGTCCGACGACGTCCTCGCCGGATGCCTGTCGCGGGAGCTGTCCGACGGCGGCGCACTGCTCGCCGGGCTCCCACCGCACCGCCGTGACGCGGTGTTCCGGCTGGTCGTGAAGAAGCTCGGTGAGACGATGCGGGCGTGGACGGTCATGTCCCTGCTGCCCTTGCTGTCCCCGCGGACGGCGGCCAGGGAGGCGCGCCGTCTCCTGGACTGGCACGCGTCGGTCTGGCACTCGTCCCGTTACCGGCTGGACGACCCCGATATCCTGCTGCGCCTCACCTCGTTCCTGCCGCACGACGAGGCGGTGGACGCGCTGGTCGACGCGGCCATGGGCGGCGACCCCCGGCGGCGCGGCCTCGCGCGGACGCTGCTGCTCGCGAACGCGGCCCGCACCGGGGATCCCGCCCTCGTCGCCGAGCACCTGGCGGCGATCGTCCGGCGCGTCCGGTACGAGCCGGACCCGCTGCGCGCTGAGCTGTTCGACGCGGTGACCGCGCTCAGCCCGCGGGTGCTGTCCGACGCGTGCGCGGACCCGCTGCGCGAGCTGGCCACGGCCGTCACCGAGTCCCGCGACTCCTCGAAGAAGACCATGCGGGCCGTGCGCCGCCTGGCGGTCCGCGTCCTGCGGCACCGGACCGATCCCGCGCTCACCGCGTGGGCGACCGGCGCGCTCGCGGGCCTGCTCGGACGCTTCGGGGCCGACGCGCTCCGCGCCGACCCGGCGGCGGAGGAGCCGCGGCGCTACCGGAGGTCGAAGGGCCAGGTCGCCCCTCCCGACGACCACCGGCTCGACCGGGCAATTCCCCTGGGCGGCGAAGTGGCCCTCCTGGACGCGTTCGCGCCGCACCTCCAGGCGGCGCGGGAACGCGGCGACCACGACGTGTTCGTCGCGGTCGCGGCGTCCTTCGGGCGCCGGCCGGCCGGTCTGGACGGCGACCTGCGCGCGGTCGTGCGGCACGCACCTGAGGAGGTCCGTGCCGAGGCGGCGTGCCTCTACCTCGTCCGGGACCCCGAGCGGGCGGCGGGGCTTCTCGCGGACGACCTGGAGCTCATCGCGGTGCCCGCCGTCTGGCGGGTGGTGGCGACCCGCCGCACCGACCTGCTCGATTTCGACCGCTTCCGGGGGGACCGCCTCCACTCTTGGATCCCCGATCTCAAGGATGCCCGCCCCGGCCGCTGGACCCCCGCACAGGTGCGCGCCGTGGGGGACTCCCTGGACAGGGCGGCGCACGACGAGGCGTTCGACGTGAGCGCGCGGATGCGGGCGATCGCCTCGCTCGGCCGTCTGCCCGGCCGTCTCCCGGTCCTCCACCGGTGGGTGCGGGAGTCGGTCGGCGCGTTGAAGGAGGCCGCGCTCGCCGAGGCCGGGAAACACCCGGAGGCGCTGCCCCTGCTGTTCGATATGGCGCGCGGTCCCGCGTCGGCCGTGGCCGTCGCGAGCCTGGGGCGGTGCGCCGGGCGCGTCCGCCCGTCGGTTCTCGGCCCCGCCCTCATCACCGCGCTGACCTCACGGGACGTGAAGGTGACCGTGCGCAAGCAGGCCGTCCGGCTGCTCGAACGGCACCGTCCGCCGGGCGCCTTGGACGCGCTGCTCGGAACCTGGCGGGATCCCGCCCTGCACCGCGATGTCAGGGTCGCCGTGGCCGTCGCGCTGCGGCGGTTCCCGGACGATCCGCGCGCGCTCGAAGCCCTCGCGGAGGCCCCTCGCGAGCACGCGTCCGAGGAGATGCTGCGGATGCTGTACCAGGCGTCGCCCGCCGAGTACGCGCCGGAAGCCCGTCCGGCCTTGGCGATGCTGGTCAGGGCGTGCCTGAACGCGTCCGACCTGCCCGGTGTCCGATTCCGGGGCCGCAAGGCGTTCGCCGCCTGGGCGCGCTGGTATCCCGGCGGCCACACCCGGACCCTCGCCGCGGCGGCCGACCCGGACGACCCGTCCGGCGACACCGAGGCGATGGTGCTCGCGTCCCTGGTCGAGGTCGGGGCCGTCCGGGACGAGGCGCTGGACGTCCTCGACCGGCTGGCCGCGGACACGCGCCTGCGCCGGCGGGTGCGGGGCCTCGTCGGAGGACTGCGCGGCCTGCTGGCCCGCTCCGCCGACGAGGACGGGACCGGACCGCTGCTGCGCGGCGCCGTGGACGTCCTCGCCAGGCATCCGCTGCACGTCGGCACGGCCGCGGGCCTTCACATCGCTCTGCTCAACGCGGGACGGCGGACGGAAGCCGACCTGGCGGGCGAGCTGGTCGCGCTCGCCGATCTGCTGCGTCACCGTCCCGTCCGGGCCGCCGAGGTCTACCGGCAGCTGCACCTCGGCGGCCACTACCGCGGAGGAGCGGTCCCGCGGGAGGTCGTGCCGGTCGTCCACGCCCTCGTCGACCGGGAGCACGCGGCGGCGCAGTTGCTCGCGCTGCGGCTGGTGCGCCGCGGCGGCGGCGACGCCGGGTGGCCGGACGAGTGGCGCGAACCCCTCGCCCGGCTCCGCGCGTCGCCGCACGCCGACATCGCCGAACCCGCCTGGGACGTCGCCACCGAGGGCGAGTAAGCGGCGGCGGGGCGGAACCCGCTCGGATCAGTGCGTGCTGGAGGCCGACCAGATGTTGATCCCGGCCTCCACCGCGTCCCGGTCGATCGCGGCCAGCTCCTCGGCGCTGAAACTCAGGTTCTCCAGGCTCGCGAGGCTGTTCTCCAGCTGGGCGACGCTGCTCGCGCCGATCAGCGCGGACGTGACGCGCCGGTCGCGCAGCGTCCAGGCCAGGGCCATCTGCGCCAGGGACTGGCCGCGCGAGCGGGCGATCTCGTTCAGGGCGCGGATGTGCCGGAGGGTCTCGGGGGTCAGCAGGTCGGGCGACAGCGACTTGCCCTGGCTGGCCCGCGAACCCTCCGGCACGCCGTTCAGGTACTTGTCGGTCAGCATGCCCTGCGCGAGCGGCGAGAACGCGATGCAGCCGATGCCCTTGTCGTCCAGGACGTCCAGCAGGCCGCCCTCGACCCAGCGGTTCAGCATCGAGTAGGACGGCTGGTGGATCAGCAGCGGCGTGCCCATCTCGCGCAGGATCTCCGCGGCCTCGGCCGTCCGCTCGGGGGAGTAGGACGAGATGCCCGCGTACAGCGCCTTCCCGGAGCGGACGGCGTGGTCGAGCGCCCCCATCGTCTCCTCCAGCGGGGTCTCCGGGTCGAACCGGTGGCTGTAGAAGATGTCGACGTAGTCCAGGCCCATCCGGGACAGCGACTGGTCGAGGCTGGCGAGCAGGTACTTGCGCGAGCCCCACTCGCCGTACGGGCCGGGCCACATGTCGTAGCCGGCCTTGGTGGAGAGGATGAGCTCGTCCCGGTACGGGGCGAAGTCCTCGCGGAACAGCCGACCGAAGTTCTTCTCCGCCGAGCCGTAGGGCGGGCCGTAGTTGTTGGCCAGGTCGAAGTGCGTGACGCCGAGGTCGAAGGCGCGCCGCAGGATCGCCCGCTGGACGTCCAGGGGGCGGTCGTCGCCGAAGTTGTGCCAGAGCCCGAGCGAGATGGCGGGCAGTTTCAGGCCGCTGCGCCCGCAGCGTCGGTAGTCCATCCGGTCATAGCGCTTGTCGTCGGCGGCGTAGTTCATGGACCCCAGTCTTCCATGCCCGGATCGGCGTGTTTGACCAGGTCGGCGCTGGAAAACGGGGAACGGGGGCGCGGGCCGCTCGACAGGGCCGCCGCGGCGGGGGGAAAATACTGAACGTTCGGTCGGTAACGCGGGGGACGGCGCCGCGGCGCGCCCCGGTGCGGACGAGGAGGTCCCGTGAGCGTGCTGCGCAGCTATCTGTCCGGTTCCTGGCAGGAGGGAGGCGGCGAGGGCGCGCCCCTGCGGGACGCTGTGACCGGCGAGGAGGTCGCGCGGATCTCGACGGCGGGCCTGGACCGCGCCGCCGCCCTGGAGTACGGCCGCCGCGTCGGCGGGCCCGCCCTGCGCGAGCTGACCTTCCACCAGCGCGCGGCGCTGCTCAAGGCCCTGGCGTCCCACCTGCGCGAGCACCGCGAGGAGCTGTACGCGCTGTCGGCCCGGACGGGCGCCACGCTCGGCGACTCCAAGGTCGACGTGGACGGCGGGTTCGGCACCCTGTTCGCCTACTCCAGCAAGGGCCGCCGGGAGATGCCCAACGACACCGTCTACGTCGACGGCGCCGTGGAGCCCCTCGGCAAGGGCGGCACGTTCGTCGCCCAGCACGTCTGCACGCCGCTGCACGGCGTCGCCGTCCAGATCAACGCGTTCAACTTCCCCGTGTGGGGCCCGCTGGAGAAGCTGGCCCCGGCGTTCCTCGCCGGGATGCCGAGCCTCATCAAGCCCGCCGAGCAGACGGCCTTCCTGACCGCCCGGCTCGTCGAGCTGATCGTTGAGAGCGGCATCCTGCCCGAGGGGTCGGTGCAGCTTCTCGCCGGCGAGGCGGGCGACCTGCTCGACCACCTCACCGAGCAGGACGTCGTGGCGTTCACCGGGTCCGCCGACACCGCCGCCCGGCTCCGCGCGCACCCGGTGGTCGTGCGCCGCTCGGTGCGGTTCAACGCCGAGGCCGACTCGCTGAACTGCTCGGTCCTCGGCCCGGACGCCGCGCCCGGCACGCCCGAGTTCGACCTGTACGTCAAGCAGCTGGTCGCCGAGATGACCGTCAAGGCGGGCCAGAAGTGCACCGCGATCCGCCGCGCGCTCGTCCCCGCCGACCGGATGGAGGACGTCGCGGAGGCCGTCCGGGCGCGGCTGGCGAGGGTCACCGTCGGCAACCCCGCCAACCTCGACGTGCGGATGGGCGCGCTCGCCACGCTGGAGCAGCGCGAGGAGGTGCGCCGCTCGCTCAAGGGCCTGCTGGACGCCGGGACGGTCGTGTTCGGCGACCCCGCCCGCGTGGACGTCGTGGACGCCGACGCCGAGCGCGGCGCGTTCCTGTCCCCGGTCCTGCTGCGCGCCGACGACCCCGCGCGCGCCGAGCCGCACGAGATCGAGGCGTTCGGCCCGGTCTCCACGCTCATCCCGTACCGGGACGCCGCGCACGCGGTCGAGCTCGCGGCGCGCGGCCGGGGCAGCCTCGCCGGTTCGGTCGTGTCGGCCGACGCGGACTTCGTCCGGACGGTCGTCCTCGGCGCCGCGCCCTGGCACGGGCGCCTGCTCGTGCTGAACGGCGCGGACGCCAAGGAGTCCACCGGGCACGGCTCGCCGCTGCCGATGCTCGTCCACGGCGGCCCGGGGCGCGCCGGGGGCGGTGAGGAGCTGGGCGGTGTGCGCGGCGTCCTGCACCACATGCAGCGCACCGCCGTCCAGGCCGACCCGGTGATGCTCACCGCGGTCACCGGCCGCTGGGTGCCGGGCGCCGGGCGGACGGTCACGGCCGACCACCCCTTCCGCAGACACTTGGAGGACCTGCGCGTCGGCGACACCGTCGTCGCCGGGCCGCGCCGGGTCACCCTGGAGGACGTGGAGCACTTCGCCGAGTTCACCGGCGACACCTTCTACGCGCACATGGACGAGGAGGCCGCCGCGGCCAACCCGTTCTTCGACGGGCGCGTCGCGCACGGCTACCTGGTCCTGTCGTTCGCGGCCGGGCTCTTCGTCGACCCGGACCCGGGGCCCGTCCTGGCGAACTACGGGCTGGAGAACCTGCGGTTCCTCACGCCCGTCTACCCGGGCGACGAGATGACCGCGACGCTCACCGCCAAGCAGCTCATCCCGCGCGAGGGCGCCGAGCACGGCGAGGTCCGCTGGGACGTGGACGTCACCAACCAGAAGGGCGAGTCGGTCGCCAAGTACGACCTGCTGACCCTGGTCGCCAAGCGCCCCTGACCGGCGGGACGCCCGCCCGTCCGCGCGCCCGCCTGTCTGCCGGCGCCCGGCCGCAGGATAGAGGTCAGCCGGTGAGCGACTGCGTGCCGAGGACGTTGAGGAGCGCGAGCTTCTCGGCGTCCTCGGTGCCCGGCTCGGTCGTGAAGAGCATGACGCGCAGGTCCGCGCCCAGCACGGAGAACACGTCGCAGTCCAGCTCGATCGCGCCCACCCGCGGATGGTCGATGATCTTGCGGTGGATCTCGTGCTCCCGGACGACGCCGGAGTCCCACAGCCGCGCGAACCGCTCGCTGCCCTCCCGCAGCTCGGTGATCAGGTTCCGCAGCGCCAGGTCGGCCGGGTAGGACGCCGCGGCCGTCCGCATGTCGCTGACCAGCGCGGTGTGGAACTCCAGCAGCGACTCGGGGGTGTGCCGCGCCCACCCGCCGGGGCCGAGGAAGTGCCGCCAGACCACGTTGCGCTCGTGGCCGCGCCAGCCGGACGGGTCGCCCATCAGCGCCGCGTACGGCGGGTTCACCAGCAGGATCGTCCAGGCGGCGTCGTACACCGCGACGGGGATGTCCGGCATCCGGTCCAGCAGCCGGTGGACGCCCGGGGTGAGGAACCGCGGCACCGTCTCGGGGCCCGGCGGCACCAGCCCGGCCAGCCGGAACAGGTGCGCCCGCTCCTCGCCCGACAGCCGCAGCGCCCGCGCCAGCGCCTCCACGACCTGCCCGGACGGGTGGACCGCGCGCCCCTGCTCGAGCCGGGTCACGTAGTCCGCGGAGATCCCGGCGAGCATCGCCAGCTCCTCGCGGCGCAGCCCGCTCGCGCGCCGCCGTCCGCCCGCCGGGAGCCCGGCGGCCTCGGGCGCGACCCGGTCGCGCCAGACGCGCACGGTCCGGCCGAAATCGGTGGTCGTCATGGTCCCAGTGTGCCCGGGCCCCGCGCGCCGTTCCTGGTACCGGCGTTCCCAGGAAAACCGGTCGACTGGTGGCCGCCCGCGCGCCGGCGGCAGTCTGGGGCCATGACGACGACACTGATCACCGGAGCGAACAAGGGCCTGGGCTACGAGACCGCGCGGCGGCTCGTCGAGGCGGGCCACACCGTCTACGCCGGGGCGCGCGACCCCGAGCGGGGCCGCCGCGCCGCGGCGGAGCTGGGCGCCCGCTTCGTGCAGCTCGACGTGACCGACGACGCGTCCGTGGAGGCCGCCGCCAAGGCGATCGAGGCGGACGGCGGGCTGGACGTGCTGGTCAACAACGCGGGCATCGAGTGGCGCGAACCGGACGGCTACATCCCGGGTGCGGCGGAGCTGACGGCGGACGCCCTGCGGACCGTCTTCGAGACCAACGTGTTCGGGCTGGTCCGGGTGACGCACGCCTTCCTGCCGCTGCTGAGGCGCTCGGCCGCGCCCGTCATCGTGAACGTCAGCAGCGGCCTCGCGTCGCTGAGCAAGGCGAGCGAGCCGGGGACGCCGCACTCCACCTACCCGGGCGTGGCGTACCCGACCTCGAAGGCGGCGGTCAACATGCTGACGGTGCGGTACGCCAACACGTTCCCGGAGATGCGGATCAACGCGGTCGAGCCCGGTTACACCGCGACCGACATCAACCAGCACGCCGGCCACCAGACCGTCGAGGAGGGAGCGGAGATCATCGTCCGGATGGCGACGGCCGGGCCGGACGCGCCGACCGGGACCTACCGGGACGTGGACGGCCCGCTGCCCTGGTAGGTCGCGGGGACGGCGGCGCGTTCACGGCGTGGCGGGGGCGCCGGTCGCGGTAGGACGGGAGGGCCGTCCGGACGCTCACGGGGGCGTCCGGACGGCCCGCCCTATACTCGTTCGGTAAAGCGAACGCCGGTGGGCGGCGGCCGTCCCGCCGGACGACGAAGGGAACGCGGGTGAGCGAATCAGTGCGCGACATGCTGGCGGAGAACCTCCGCCGGGCGCGCGCCGAGCGCGGGTTGTCGCTGTCGGAGCTGTCCCGCCGGTCCAAGATCGGCAAGGCGACGCTGTCGCAGCTGGAGGCGGGTGCGGGCAACCCCACGATCGAGACCGTGTTCAGCCTGTCGCGGGCCCTGGAGGTCCCCATCTCCGACCTGCTGGACAACGAGCGGCCGAACGGGCTGACGGTGGTGCGCGCCGCGGACGTGGAGGTGCTGTCCGGCGCGGCGGTGGACCTGCGCCCGCTGCGCGGCATCGAGTCCGGCGACGCCATCGTCGAGGTGTACGACCAGCAGGTCAGGACGGACTCCCGGCAGGACTCGCTCGGCCACGTCGGCACCGAGCACACCATCGTCCAGGCGGGGCGGCTGGGCGTTCGGGTCGACGGACGGGAGGTGGAGCTCGGCCCCGGCGACTACGTCGGCTTCGACGGCCTGCTCCCGCACAGCTACACCGCCCTGGACGGCCCGGTGCGCTCGGTGCTGCTCCTCCAGTACCGTGCTGACCAGCGGCTTCACTCCGCCAAGGCCGGACCGGCGTGTCTGGCCGAAACTCCGTGAACCCGGTCACCCCGGACCGTTGACACGGCGTGAACGCGCGTCGTAGCCTCCGAAGCGTTCGGTTTAACGAACGAACTGTGGGGGGAAACGCATGCGCGTCGTGGTCGTGGGCGCCGGAATCGTCGGCGCCGCCTGCGCGCGGGAGCTGGCGCGGGCCGGGCTCGCGGTGACCGTCCTGGACCGGGGCGGTCCCGCGGCGGCGACCACCGCGCACGGCGAGGGCAACATCCTGGTCTCCGACAAGGGGCCGGGCCCGGAGCTCGAGCTGGCGAAGCTGTCGCGGCGGCTGTGGCCCGAGATCCTGGACGGCCTGCCGCACCGCGAGGCCGTCGAGTGGGACGCCAAGGGCGGCATCGTCGTCGCCACTACCGAGGACGGCGCGCGCGCCCTGGCGGAGTTCGCCGTCGGCCAGCGCACCGCCGGCGTCACCGCCCGGGAGATGGACGCCGGGTCCCTCGCCGCCGCCGAACCCCACCTCACCCGCGACGTCGCCGCCGCCGTCCACTACCCCGACGACGCGCAGGTCCAGCCGTCCGGCGCGGCGACCGCGCTCCTGGCCGACGCGCTGCGGCACGGCGCCGAGCTGCGCACCGGCTGCGAACTGCTCGGCGCGCGCGCGGCGGGGGGCCGC
>NZ_QURH01001033.1 GCF_003428695.1 Actinomadura logoneensis | reverse complement strand
GCCCCTCGGTCGGGGCGGGGGCCGCCACGCCCGACCGCCGGTCCGGGGAGCGGGCCGGCGGGCGCGGCGGGTGGGGTCAGTCGTCCTGGGCTTCCCACGCCTCGTTGCGGGCCTTGGCCTCCGCGAGGGCGTTGCCCGCCTCGGCCTCGGTGGCGTAGGGGCCCATGCGGTGCTTGTCCGGGCAGCCGGCGCCATGCTCGACACGCATGTGCTTCAGGCAGAACCACCACGCGTTGTCGATGTCCTTCTTCGGGTCCATCTCGCCCTTCCTTTCGATCACGACCATGGAGTCGTCCCCCGTCAGCGCTGACTACACTCGCTGAGCATGACGACCCACCTCCTCCGGCCCGGCCGTGTCTCGCCCATGCGCAAGGTACCCGCGAACATCCGACGTCCGGAGTACGTGGGCAAGAAGACTCCCCGGACGGGCGAGCCGGACGTCAAGACGCCCGAGATCATCGAGCGGATGCGGGTGGCCGGGAAGATCGCGGCGCAGGCCCTGGAGGAGGTCGGCAAGCACGTCCGGCCCGGGGTCACCACCGACGAGCTGGACGTGGTCGGGCACGAGTTCCTGCTCGACCACGGCGCCTACCCGTCCACGCTCGGCTACCGCGGCTACCCCAAGTCGCTGTGCACCTCGATCAACGAGGTCATCTGCCACGGCATCCCGGACGACACCGAGCTGCGCGACGGCGACATCGTCAACGTCGACATCACCGCGTTCATCGACGGCGTGCACGGCGACACCGACGCGACGTTCCTGGTCGGGGACGTGGACGAGGAGTCGCGGCTGCTGGTCGAGCGCACCCACGAGGCCATGATGCGCGGCATCCGGGCGGCGCGGCCGGGCCGCGCGATCAACGTGATCGGGCGGGTCATCGAGTCCTACGCCAAGCGGTTCGGCTACGGCGTGGTCCGCGACTTCACCGGGCACGGCATCGGCACCACGTTCCACTCGGGCCTGGTGATCCCACACTACGACGACCCGGCCGCGACGACCGTGATCGAGCCCGGCATGACGTTCACGGTCGAGCCGATGCTGACCCTCGGCACGCACGAGTGGGACATGTGGCCGGACGGATGGACCGTCCTCACCAAGGACCGCAAGCGCACAGCCCAGTTCGAGCACACCATCCTCGTGACCGAAGGCGGCCATGAGATCCTGACCCTGCCGTAGCCGGATTCCGGGAAGCACGCCACAGAGGACGCCGGACGGGAGGGGGCCGCCGAGGCATCCGCCGTCGGGCGTCCGGGAAGAGCTCCCTCATGACCGCTCCCGCACCGTACGAACCGCCGCGAGTGCCCTCGGACAGCATGCCGCCCGGCCGGGCGGCGATGAGCGTCACGTGGGCGGCGCTGCCGTTCCTGTCCCTCGGGTACGCGACCCCGTTCACCTTCGCCGCAGCGGCCCTGTGGCGGCGCAAGATGCACCTGGTGTGGGCGACGACGGTGTACAGCGGCCTGTTCGCGGGCCTGATGCTGGTCGCGCCGAAGATCCCCACCAGCGGCGGGGCGCAGCGGGCCGCGGGCGTGCTGATGTTCGTGCTGGCGGTCGTCGGGTGCGCGCACGCGTTCCTGGTGCGGCGCGAGGTGTTCGACCCGGACGGGCTCGCGGGCGTCGGGAACGACATGGTGGTGGAGCGGGTCCGGCAGCAGCGGCTGCTGCGCGCCAAGGCCCGCGACCTGGCCGCCCGCGACCCGGGGCTGGCGCGGGAGCTGCGGATCGGCCGTCCCGACCTGCCCCGGCAGTACAACGACGGCGGCCTGGTGGACGTCAACCACGCCCCGGCCGGCGCCCTGACCCTGCTGCCGGGGATCACCCCCGAGCTGGCGGGACGGATCGAACGCGTCCGGGCCGAGACCGGCGGCTTCGTCTCCGCCGAGGAGCTGTCGGCGGTGGCGGGCCTGCCGCCGGCCATCACCGGCGAGCTGTCCGAGTTCGCCATCTTCATCCGCTGACGCCCCCGCGACGCGGCCGGGGCGCGTTCCATCAGTAGGCGACCGTGATGCGGCGGCCGACGGCCTGCGGGTTCTCCAGCTCGTCCACCAGGGCGACGGCGTAGTCCTCGGCGCTGATCCGGCTGTTGCCCTCGGCGTCGGCGAGCAGCCGGTCGCCGCCGAGGCGGAACTCCCCGGTGCGCTCCCCCGGCCCGATCTCGGCGGCCGGGGAGATGTACGTCCAGTCGAGGTCGCCCGCCTCGGCGCGGACGGCGTCGAGCAGGGCGCCCTGCGCCAGCGCCTCGTTCCGGTAGAGGTCAGGGAAGTCCGGGGTGTCCACGAGGCGCGTGCCGGGCGCGACCTCCAGGCTGCCCGCCCCGCCGACGATCACGACGCGCCGGACGCCCGCCCGCCGCGCCCCGGCGAGGACGCCGCGTCCGTCCGCCAGCAGCGGCTCGACGGTCTCCGAGCCGTCGCGCGGCGGGGCGACGGCCAGCACGACCGCGTCGTGGCCCCCGGCCAGCTTCGCGACCGCGTCGGCGTCCCGGGCCTCGGCGCGGGCCGTGCCGTCCCTGCCGCTCCGGGTCACGCCGGTGACCTCGTGGCCCCGGGCGCGCGCCTCGGCGGCGACACGCGAACCGATCATGCCGGTGGCCCCGATGAGCAGGATCTTCATGACTGTCTCCCTTCGTCGCGGATGACGGTATCCATGGGATACTGGTTACTACAACGATCTCTAGGTACCCTTGGGAAACCATGGAGGAGTCCCAGCGTCCCGGCGACGCCTTCGACCCCGGCTGCCCGACCCGGACGGTGCTCGACCGGATCGGCGACAAGTGGTCGGTGCTGGTCGTGCTGTCCCTGCTCGACGGCCCGCGGCGGTTCACCCAGCTGCGCGACCGGATCGGCGGCGTCACCCCCAAGGTCCTTACCCACACGCTGCGCGGGATGGAACACGACGGCCTCCTCGTCCGGACGGTGTTCGCCGAGGTCCCGCCGCGCGTCGAGTACGAGCTGACCCCGCTCGGGCGGTCCCTGCGCGAGCCGATCCAGGCCGTCGCCGACTGGGCCGAGGCCAACGTCCGGACGGTCATGGCCGCCCGCGCGGCCCGCGACGCCACGTCCTGAGCCCCCCGAGGCCCGCGACGCGCCACCGCGTAAGCTCTCGCGCCCCGCGACGCCACGGTCCTGAGCCCGCGCCGCGCCGCTGAGTCGTGCCGCGTCGGACGGGTCGTGACAGGGGCAGTCGTTCGGGTCATGCTTGGGCTGAACGGACAGTCGCGACCTTCGGCGCGCCGTCCGTGAAATGGATCATTAGCGGGATAGTGTCCCGCCGTACCGAGCGAGACGGGACGGACGGGCGGGGATGCGCGCATGATGGGGCACACGCACGCGCTGAGCGGGGCACTGGTGTGGCTGGCGGCCGTCCCCCTGCTGGAACGCGCGGACCTGATGCAGCAGTACGCGCTGCACCTGGACACCAAGCAGCTCGCCGCCGGGACGGTCGTGTCCGCCGGGGCGGCGCTGCTGCCCGACATAGACCACCACAACGGGCGCATCGCCAACACGCTCGGCCCGATCTCGCAGCACTTCTGCAAGTGGGTCGGGAAGGTCAGCGGCGGGCACCGCAACGCGACGCACTCGCTGCTGTTCGCGGTCGGGACGGGCTGGGGCGTGGACTGGCTCGCCACCCACCAGCGCTACGCGTGGTGGGCGGTGCTGTTCATCATCGTCGGCTTCGGGCTGCGCGGCATCGGCCTGGACTTCAAGGGCCAGGAGCCGCAGTCCGCGCTGGCCGACTGCGCGCTCGCCGCGTTCGCCGTCTGGTGGATGCACGACCTGGACATGGGCTTCGTCGGCTGGGCGATCGGGATCGGCTGCGTCGCGCACATCATCGGCGACTGCCTCACACCCCGGGGGTGCCCGGTGCTGTGGCCCATCCCCATGCGGGTGGAACTGCCCGTCGTGCCCCGGACGAACGGCAAGGTCGAGCACATGGTGATCGTCCCGCTGCTGATCCTCGGGACGGTGATCCTGGCCGTCCGGTCGGCGCTCGGCGAGACCGCGACCCAATGGCTGAACAAGGGATGACCGGGGACGCGCGCCACGCGGACGGTCAGCCGGCGATCTGGTCGGCGAACTGGTCGCAGGTGTAGCGGGACGCCATCCGCTCGAACAGGCGCTCCGTCCCGTTGCTCCCCGACGACGGCGTGGTGCCGTCCTGCGGGGCGAGGACGACGATCGGGTAGTCGAGCCTGACCATCCTGACGTTCGGGGCGGCGTTGGCGGTGCAGACCACCTGGGCGAGGACCAGCCGCGGCCAGTCCACGTTCGCCCGGTTCACCCGGACCGTCAGCAGGCCGCCCTGGTCGATGCGGGAAGGGTCCGCCGTCAGCGTGACGCCGGCGGGCAGCAGCGTCCGGTAGCCGCGCTGGATCTCGGCGTCGGGCGGCCTGACGGTGAGCTGCTGGAGGCCGAGGTAGGGCTGGTTGAGCAGGCCGGGCCGGAAGACCCTGGCCAGCCTGCCGTCCCGCACCAGGTAGACCACGACCTGGTTGGGCTGGGCGGTCACGCGCGGCAGGCCGCCCGCCTGGATCGGGTCGGTCTCGCGGACGCCGCAGCCGGTGAGCCCCGTCGCCACGGCCAGCGCGGCCCCGACCGCGGCGAAGGCGCGGCGAGCGGGGCGAGCGGGGCGACGGGCCTGGTGGCGAGCGGCGCGGGGGTGGCGGGGTCGGGTCACGACGGCTCGTCCTCCTCGTGCTGGTTCACCGCGTGCTGGTTCGCCGCGTGCTGGTTCGCCGCGTGCTCGGCGTCCGTGCGGCGTTCCTGGTCGTCGTCTTCCTGGGGCGCGGACGGGAGCCACAGGGTGAACACGGCGCCGCCCTCCGGACGGTTGCCGACCGCGAGCATCCCGCCGTGCAGTCCGGCGTTCTCCAGCGCGATCGACAGGCCGAGCCCGCTGCCGTCGCTGCGGGACCGGGCCGCCTCGGCCTTGACGAACCGGTTGAAGACCAGCGGCAGCAGGTCCTCCGGGACGCCGGGGCCCGCGTCCGCCACCGACATCTCCACCCCGTCCGCCTCGCGCCGGAACTCCAGCGTCACGGGCGGACGGCCGTGCCGCAGCGCGTTCCCGACGAGGTTGGCGACGATCACGTCCAGCCGGCGCGGGTCGAGCCGGACGACCAGGTCCGCCGGGCCGTCCACGGCGACCTCGCCGGTCCAGCCGCGCGCGCCCAGCGTCCCGGCGACGGCCTCGGCGAACACCACGTCGTCCAGGACGAGCGCCGCCGCGCCCGCGTCGAAGCGGCTGATCTCGATGAGGTGCCCGACCAGGTCGCCGAGCCGCCGGGTCTCGGCCGCGACCAGCCGGGCGCTCTCGCCGCCCTCCTCGGCCAGCACGTCGGTCAGCGCGACCATCGAGGTCAGCGGCGTGCGCAGCTCGTGCGAGACGTCCGCGACGAACCGGCGGGACGCGGCGTCCTTGGCGCGCAGCTCGCCGACCATCCGCTCCAGCTGCTCGGCCGTCCGGTTGAAGGTGCGGGCGAGGTCGCTCAGCTCGTCCCGGCCGCGCTCGCCGATCCGGGTGGAGAAGTCGCCCTCCCCCAGCGCGTGCGCGGCCCGGCCGAGGACCCGCACCGGGCGCAGCACGCCGCGCGTCGCGGCCAGCGCCGTCGCCAGCGCGACCAGCACCGCGAGCCCGTCGGCGATGAGCAGCGCGCGGGTGAACCAGGCCAGCTCCTGCTCCTCGCGCCGCAGGCTGACCGCCACCAGCAGCAGCGGACGCGACTCGCCCCACGCCTTGCGGCCGGGGGTCGCGAGCATCCCGATCAGCAGGTAGGCGTGGCCGCGCACCCGGACGCGCTGGAAGACCGTCCCGTGCAGGGCGCGGTAGGAGAAGTCCACGCTCACGGGCGCGCGCAGGGTCGCCTCGGCGGACGCCCGGACGCGGTCGTCCGGCGGTCCGTCGCTCTGGTCGCCGGGGATGTCGGTCGCCCACGCGCGGCGGCCGGACGTCCGGAGCGCGCCGAGGAGCTGCTCCACGACGACGCCCTCGGCGCCGGGCGGCGTGGTGACCGGGACGTAGCGCACGACGGTCTGCCGCACCTCGGTGATCTCGGTGTCCTGGACGCGTTCCAGCAGGGCGCGGCGGACGAGCACGTAGGAGATCCCGGACGCCAGCAGCGCGGCCGTGAGCGCCACGGCGACGAACGCGGCGGCGAGGCGGGTGCGCAGGCCCATCGGCCGGTGTCGCGCGGGCCACCGGCTCACGGCGCGGCGAAGCGGTAGCCGAACCCGCGGACGGTCTGGATGAGGCGGGGCTCGGCGGGCTCGTCCTCGATCTTGGCGCGGACGCGCTGGACGCACGCGTCCACGAGCCGCGAGTCGCCGGGGTAGGTGTGCTCCCAGACGGCGGCGAGCAGGTGCTGGCGGGTCATCGCCTGGCCGGGGCGGCGGGTCAGCTCCAGCAGCAGCCGCAGCTCGGTCGGGGTGAGCCGGACGTCCCGTCCGGCCTTGGTGACCTTGAGCGCGGACCGGTCCACGACCAGGTCGCCGTAGGCGGAGCGGTCGTTGTGGGTCTGCTCGGCGCGGCGCAGGACGGCGCGGATCCGGGCGTCCAGCACGCGCGGTTCGACCGGCTTGACGACGTAGTCGTCGGCGCCCGCCTCCAGCCCGAGCACCACGTCCAGGTCGTCGCCGCGCGCGGTGAGCAGGATGACGGGCAGGGTGTCGTCGCGCCGCAGGCGGCGGCACAGCTCGATGCCGTCGATGCCGGGGAGCATGACGTCCAGGACGGCGATCTCGGGGCGGCGGGCGCGCAGCGCCTCCAGGCCGTCCTCGCCGGTCGAGCGGGCGGTGACCCGGTGCCCGAGGCGGGTCAGGGCCAGTTCCAGCGCGGCGCGGGCGGACGGGTCGTCTTCCACGAAGAGGATGCTCGCCACGCGCCCATTATCCGGCCTTGTCGATCTTCATCCTCCGAGTGTCACGAAATCCGGACATCGCGCGGACGTGATCACAACGGTGCGCCGGGACGGTGGAATCCATGCCCGAGGTCACCGCTCCCCCTTCCCCATCCGCCGCCGGACCAACCTCCGGACCGGCCCTTGCCGCGCCCGCACCGGCCCTCGCCGTGTCCGCTCCGGCGCCCGCGTCGTCGGCGCCCGGTCCTGCGGCGTCCGCTCCGGCCCCCACGGCGGCCGCTCCGGGCTCGGCGAGGTCGGCCCCCGCTCGACTGGAGGCGGCGGCGCGGCGGGCTCCGGTGCCCTGGCTGCTGCTGCTCGGCAGCCTCGCGCAGGTGGTGTTCCGGGTCTGGCTGGCCCGCGCGCACACCGGTCCGGCGGCGGACCCGGACGAGTCGTCCTATCTCGCCGGCGCGCGCTGGCTGGCCGGAGGACCGGGCGCGGACCTCACGCACCACACCTTCTACCAGGCCGGATATCCGCTGCTGCTCAGCCCGCTGCGCTGGTTCACGCACGACCCGGCGACCGTCTACACCGGCGTCATCGTGATCAACGCGCTGGTCGGCGCGGCGCTGTTCCCGCTGGGCTTCGCCGCGCTGCGCCGGTTCGGCGTCGGGCGGGGCACGGCGCTGCCGCTGTCCTTCGCGGCGGCGCTGCTGCCCGCGACGACCTTCTTCGGCATGTTCGCGCTGACCGACGCCGTCCTGCCCGCGCTGGCGCTCGGCTGGCTGCTGCTGCTCGACCGGTTCGTCCGGACGGGTCGTCCGCTGGACGGCGCGCTGGCGAGCCTGGTGGCCGCGTACGCCTTCTTCACGCACTCGCGCGGCGAGGTCGTGCTCGCCGTCCATGTGCTGGCGCTGCCGGCGACCCGGCGGCGCGCGATGTGGGCGGGCCTGGCCACGGCGGCGGGCGGCTACCTGGCGGCGTCCGCGGTCAACGACGCGCTGCGCCGCTCGCTGTACCCCGGCGGCGCGCGCGATCTCGCGGGACTCCTCCAGGAGCGCCTGACCGGGGTGTCCGGGCAGGCGTGGACGCTGTCGGGGATGTGCGGGCAGATCTGGTACCTGGTCGTCGGGACGTGGGGGCTGGCCGGGATCGGGCTCGTCGCCACGGTCGCCGCGCTCGGCCGCCGGGACACGCGCCTGATGGCCGGGGTGCTGCTCACGACGACGTTCGGCATCGCGTACGCGTCCGAGGCGGCGCTGCCGGACGAGCACCGCGTCGGCAACTTCGCCTACGGCCGGTACCTGGCGCTCCTGGCGCTGGTGTACGTCCTGGTCGCGCTCGCCGTGCTGGTCAGGGCGGCGGCGCTGAACACGCTGCGCGCCTCGCTGACGGGCGTCCTCATCGCGGCGGGGACGGGCGGGACGGTGCTGCTCTACGCGGGCACGCGGCTGCGCACGCACCAGTACATCGGCTTCGACTTCCCCGAGACCGCCTTCCTCACCTGGAACCGCACCGAGTTCCGGCTCGTGGCCGCGACGTTCGCCGCCACCGGGCTCCTCGCGGCGCTGCTCGCCGTCCACCGGCTGGGCGGTGGCCGGGCGCTCGCCGTCCTGCTCCTGGCGGTGAACGTGGCGGCGATGCTCCACATCGCGGGTGACGGCAGGCGGGTGGTCCCGGCGCCGCCGCTGCCCGCGGCGTCCGAGCGCGGCGGGGTCGTCGTGGACCGGTCGCTGCACTGGATGGCGCGGACGAAACTGATCGACCCGGTGTGGTGGACGAGGATCGGCTGGATCGACGCGGCGCACCAGGCGCCCCCGCGCGGCGTCTGCACGGTCGTGGTGCCGCCCGGGACGACCGGGACCCCGGCCGACCGGACCTGGCCCGGCCACCCGGCGGGCTGGAAGACCCGCGCGGGCGGCTGGGGCGAGACCCGCTGGGTCGCCTGGTACGACCCGCGCTGCGGGGCCGGATCCGCCTAACCGGTCGAGGCGTCCCGGCGTCCCGGCGCGCCGGCTTGGCCCTCAGTCGCCCTGGTCGGCGATGACCTCGACGACCTGGCGCGCGGTCTCGGTGGGCAGCGGCGCCGGATGTCCGCGCCACCGGTTGGCGGCCATCATGGCGGCGCCGGTCGCGCCTCCGCCGTACGCGGCGGCGGCGACCAGGGCGGCGAGCTCGGGCGGGAGCTTGCGTTCGAGGAGCTGGACGGTGGCCCGGTACGACGCGGCGGTCGCGCACGCGCCGAGGACGCCCGCGACCGCGCCGAAGCGGATAGCGGGGACGCGGAGGCGGGCTTTGCGGGCCATCTCCCTCTGGGCCGCCTCCACGACGGCCTGGACGAGGTCGAGGTTGTCGTCCAGCGGCTGCGCGGGGGCGTTGCCCGCGCCGCCGGAGGGTTTCGGCTGGCGGCTCATGCGCCAGCGATACCCGGCGGAAAGGACAAGAAACACCAGGAAAGCGACTGCCCCGCGTGCCCGTCCATGGCCACTGAGCAGCGCCGACGACGCTCCGGCCGCCGACGCCCCGCGCCCGCGCGGCGAGCACGCGGAGGGCCCGCCCGGGACGGCTCCCGAGGCGGGCCCCCATCACGATCAGTGCGGCGGCGCAGTCGGCGCGGCGGCGCGACCGGCGCGGTCAGAACCTGGTGACCAGGGCGATGCGGTCGTGGTCGACGAGGAAGCCGTCGGAGACGAAGGTGACCTCGCCGCCGAAGTCGAGCTGGGCCTCGATGAGGTTGTCCACGACGTCGTCGATGATGCCCTCGCCCTCGACGCGTCCGGGGCTGGTGTCGTCCAGCGGGTCGATCACGCCGTCCGGGCCGCGCAGGCCCGGCATGTGGTACCCGCGTTCGACGACCAGGTGCTCGCCGCGGCCCTCCTTCACCAGCGGCAGCACCTCCTGGAGGCCCGCCGCGTACCGCTTCAGGCCGCGCGCGGCCTCCAGCTCGGTGAGCACGCCCACCTCGCGCAGGTCCTCGTAGGCGTGCAGGACGGGCCGGGCCAGGTCCATCAGGACCGAGGCGGGCGCGTCCTCGTAGGCGCCGTCGATGCGGCCGGCGACGGTGAGCTTGCCGCCCGCCTCCTCGTCGAACCACGCCTGGGCGCGCACGACGCCCGCGATGATGACCGGTCGCCGGTCCCGCGCGTTGATCTTCTCCAGCGCCTCCACGGTCCGCCGGACGAACAGCTGGTGCGGGGCGTTGGCGTCGCGGATGCTCGGCGGCGACGCCTTGCCCACGACGGCCTCGTCCAGGCTCTCCGGCGTCATCGGGAAGCCCTCGCGCTCCACCTGCGTCAGCGTCTCGCCGCGCCCGTCCCACAGCCGGGTCCGGTGGTCGGACAGGACGAGCAGCCAGTAGCGGGTGCGGCGGGTGTAGGCGGCGACCAGGTCGCGGGTGGCGAAGGTGTTGTCCAGGACCACGCGCTCCTCGACCGGCTGGTCGATCGTGAAGGTGTGCACCTCCCCGCCCGGCGCGGCGAACAGGACCAGGCCCTCCTCGGCGTCGGCGGGGTCGAGGCGGGCGGCGGCGGTCTCCAGGTCGCGGTAGAGGGCGTCGGCCTCCTGCGTCGGGACCTCCGGGTCGTCCCGGAGGCGGCGCCGCACCTCGGCGAGCAGGTTCCGCAGCCGGATCGGGTCCTGCCGGTTGTCGGGCGCGCGGCGGAAGGTCGGCATGAGGACCGACACCGCCGGGTACGAGCGTGGCCTGCGCAGTTCGGACAGTGTGGCAGCGTCCATGATCCCCCGATCGACGTGACTTGCCTGTCTGCCTCTTTTCTAACGAACGGCAGGTAAATGAGGTATAAGGGGCACTTCACGATCGCGTCGTGTCAAGCGCGGGACAGCGCCTGATCAACTCTCGGTACCGTCCGGACGGCGCACGGTCACGGCCCTGCCGCGCGGGGGACAACCCCTGCGGGAGGTCGGTACGCATGGAGATCAACGGCAGGGGCCGGTCCGCCGGGCGCCCGGCGGTGGGCGTCCTCGCGGCGGCGGTCGTCCTCGCGCTCGCGGCGTGCGGGGGCGCCGGCAACGACATCGGCAGCGGCGGCGGGGCCCGGGAGAACGGCAGGGGCGGCAACGAGGCCGCGGCGGCGACCAGCGAGGCGACGGCCTCACCGGCGGCGACCTCCGCCTCCGACCTGGAGGCGCAGTACGAGAAGGCCGTGCAGACCGTCCTGCCGTCGGTGGTGCAGATCACCACCGACGCGGGCGAGGGGTCCGGCGTCGTCTACGACACCGAGGGCGACGTGGTGACCAACGCGCACGTGGTCGCGGGCGCCCACAAGATCCAGGTGACGTCGGCCGGGGGCGGGCGTCCGCTGGACGCCAGGCCGGTCGGCCAGTTCGCGCCGGACGACATCGCCGTGGTGAAGGTGAACGGCGGCGGGACGCTGCGTCCGGCGAGGTTCGGCGACTCCACCAAGCTGCGGATCGGCCAGATGGTGCTCGCGATGGGCAACCCGCTCGGCCTGTCGGGCAGCGTGACGCAGGGCATCGTGTCGCAGCTCAACCGCGAGGTGTCCACCCGGCGGGAGGGCGCCTTCCCCGGCGCGACCATCGGGGACGCCATCCAGACGAGCGCCGCGATCAACCCCGGCAACTCCGGCGGCGCGCTGGTCACGCTGAACGGCGAGGTCATCGGCATCCCGACCGCCGCCGCGTCCGACCCGCAGATGGGCGGCGCCGCGGTCGGCATCGGGTTCGCGACACCGAGCGGCACCGTCCAGCGGATCGCGCCGCAGCTCATCAAGGACGGCAAGGTCACGAACTCCGGGCGGGCCGCGCTCGGCGTCGTGGTGCGCACGATCATCGACCCGAACAGCCTGCGGCAGACCGCCGTGGGCGTGGTCAGCGTCACCCGGGGGTCGGGCGCGGAGAAGGCCGGGATCGTCGCCGGCGACCTGATCCTCGCGGTGAACGGCAGCCCGACGCCGAGCCAGCCCGACCTCGCCGCGATCCTGGCCAAACTCAAGCCCGGCGACAAGGCCAAGGTGGAGGTCCAGAAGGCGGACGGCTCCAAGAAGACCGTGGAGGTCGTCCTCGGCCAGCTCCCCGGCTCCTGACGCCACCCTGGGGACGGCCACCCGCGCGGAGCCGGAGGACCGCCGGAAATCGCGTCACGCGCCGGGGGAGATGAAGCCGGTCTCGTAGGCGAGGATCACGGCCTGGGTGCGGTCGCGGGCCTGGAGCTTCGCCAGGACGTTCCCGACGTGCGTCTTCACCGTCTGGGGGCTGACGAACAGCTCGGCCGCGATCTCGGCGTTGGAGCGTCCGCGCGCCATCAGCCGCAGCACGTCCGCCTCGCGCTCGGTCAGCCGCCCGTGCCACTCCGCCCCGGCCGCCCCGCCGCCCGGGGCGTGCTCGGCGGCGAGCGCGCGGATCGCGGCCGGGAACAGCAGGCTCTCGCCGTGCACCACGGTCCGGATGCCCTGCAGGATCTCCTCCGGGCGGGTCCGCTTGAGCAGGAAGCCGTCGGCGCCCGCCTTGAGGGCGTCGTAGACGTACTCGTCGTTCTCGAACGTGGTCACCACGATGATCTTGGGCGGGGTCCCGCCCGCCGCGATCAGCCGGCGGGTCGCCTGGATGCCGTCGAGCCGGGGCATCCGGACGTCCATCAGCACCACGTCCGGCGCGGTCCGGGCCACCGCGTCGGGCACCTCCGCGCCGTCGGCGGCCTCCCCCACCACGGTCAGGTCCGGCTCGGCGTTGATGATCGCGGCCAGCCCGGCGCGGATCAGCCGCTCGTCGTCCACCAGCAGCACCTTGGTCGTCACGCCCCGGACATTAGCGGCAAAGACACCTCCATGCGCCATTCGCCCCGGACCGGACCCGCCGCCATCTCCCCGCGCAGCACGGTCACGCGCTCGCGGATGCCGCCGAGGCCGCGCCCGCCGCCCGCCCGCGTCCGTCCCGGCGGGCCGCTCAGCGGGTTGGCGACCAGCACGTTCAGCCGGTCGTCGGCGACGGTGATGCGCAGCGTCACCGGCACCTTCCCGGCGTGCCGCAGCGCGTTCGTCAGCCCCTCCTGGACGATCCGGTACGCCTCCCGCGAGACGGCGGCCGGGATGCCCGCGACGGCGGCGTCCACGCCGTGGTCCAGCTCGACGCCCGCGATCCTCGTCTGCTCGACCAGCCGCTCCAGGTCGGCGAGGGTCGGCTGCGGAGTCGTCCGCGCCTTGTCCTCGCGGAGCAGCCCGAGGACGTGGTCCAGGTCCGCCAGCGCGGCCCGCGCGCTCTCCTCGATCGCGGTGAGCGCCTCGCGGGCGAAGTCCGGGTCGCGGTCCAGCACCCGGGACGCCGCGCCCGCCTGGAGCGTCACGACGCTCAGCGCGTGCCCGACCGAGTCGTGCAGCTCGCGGGCCAGCCGGTTGCGCTCGGCGAGCTTGGCCGCCTGCTCCTCCAGCTCCGCGACGCGCTCCTCGGGCGTCGGGCCGAGGAAGCGGGGGGCGAGCACGGCGAGCGTCCGGCCCGCGACCACGATGAGGCCGAGCAGCGCCACCACGCAGGCCAGCCCGGCGGGCGGCCCGAGCCACTGGTAGGGGCTGTGCTTCCACGCGTAGAGGGGGCTGCGGGGGTCGTCGACGCCCCAGCCGAAGAACGGGAAGACCGCCAGCACCAGGGCGAAAGGCGGCAGCGCCAGGCTGGCCGCGCCGACGACCACGCCGACGTGCAGGTGCAGGCTGAACCACAGGCCGGTGCCGAGGCGGGCCCGCAGCGTCCGGGCGACCGGGACGTTCATCGCGGCGAGCGGCCCGCCGAGCAGCTCCTTGACCGCCGTCCCCTCCATCTGCCGCACCCCGGCGACCAGCCCGGTCACGACGGCGGCCGGGATCGGCAGCAGCACCACCGCGCCCACCGACCACGGCCCCTTCAGCGGCGACGGCCCGACCAGGACCATCAGCAGGAACCAGTACGGCATCAGCAGCGCCGCGCCCATCACCAGATAGGCCCAGCGGCGCCAGGTCGTGCGGTCGGTGACCGCGCGCAGGAGGGGAAGCACGCGACGATCCTTACAGACCCCGTGACCTGCACGCCTCCCCCGTCCGGGGGGGGACGCGTCACTTGCCGCGTTCCTCCTCCCGGCGGGCGAGTCGGGCGAGGCGCGCGTTGTAGGCGGCGAGTTCGTCGTCGGCCGCGGACGGCTCGCCGCGCGCGGCGGCGCGGTCGGCCCGGCGGTCCTCCCGGCGGGCCCGGCGCTGGTCGTCGAAGAACCACTGGAAGGCCAGGAAGATCAGCACGATGAAGGTCGGGATCTCGCCGAAGCCCCACGCGATCGCGCCGCCGGTGTGCTGGTCCTGCAGGACGGGGGTGCCCCAGTCCGGGTGGACGGCGGTGTACCAGCCGCGCGCGAGCGGCGCCCCGAGGTTCATCAGGGCGATGCCGAAGAACGCGTGGAACGGCATCGTGACGAACAGCAGGATGAGCCGTCCGGGGTAGGGCAGCTTGTGCGGGGCCGGGTCGACCCCGATCAGCACCCAGTAGAACAGCGACCCCGACACCAGGAAGTGCACCATCATCGCGATGTGCCCGAGGTGGTTGCGCATCGCCGACTCGAACAGCGGCGTGAAGTACAGCGCGAACGTGGACGCCACGAAGATGATCGTCGCCACGCCGGGGTGCGCGACGAACGACACGTACCGCGAGTGCAGGAACGCCGTCAGCCACTCGCGCGGGCCGCGGTCGCCGCGCACCCGGGCGGGCTTCAGCGCGCGCAGCGCCAGCGTCACCGGCGCGCCGACGACCAGGAAGATCGGGGTCAGCATGGACAGCACCATGTGCTGCACCATGTGCACGCTGAACAGGATCGGGGCGTACCGCGCGACGCCGGTCTCGGTGACCGCGACGATCGTCAGCAGGCCGACGAACCAGGAGACCGTCCGGCCCAGGGGCCAGGAGTCGCCGCGCCGCCGCAGCCGGACGACGCCCGCCACGTACACGAACCCGAGGACGACCACCAGCGCGGCGAAGAAGAAGTCGAACTGCCAGAGCGTGGCGAGCCGGACCGGGCCGACCTCCGGCGGCAGGTCGTAGCCGATCAGCGACTTGACCGAGCTCTCCACCTCGGCGGGCGCGGGCGGCGCGGTGCGCGCGAGCGCGACGGCGAGGCCCATGGTCGCGGCCATCACGGCGGCCTCGGCGGACGCGAACCGCGCGAACGCCCCCGTCTCGCGCCTCTCGATCCGGGGCAGCGTCCGCTCGCGGTGCCACCAGCCGAACCAGCCGAGCAGCGCGAACCCGACGATCTTGCCGAGGGCGAGCCGGCCGTAGTCGGTGCTGAGCAGCTGGGCCGGGTCGGGCAGCCGGGCGATCACGTTGACCAGCCCGGACGCCCCGACGATCAGGTAGCACCAGAGCGCCGTCCGGCTGAACCGGGCGGCCATGACGCCGAGTCCGTCGCGTCCGGCCAGGGCGTGCGCGGCGAGGACGGCGAGCCCGCCGACCCAGGGCGCGACGGCCGCGACGTGCAGCGCGACGCCGGTCACCGCGACCGAGTGGTTGGCGGCGGACGCCGAGTGCCCGGTCAGCGGCGCGGGCAGCAGCGCGACCAGGGCCAGCGCGAGCAGCCCGAACGCGGCGGCGGGCGAGGTGGTGGTGCGGGACAGCAGCGCGACGACGACCGTGATCAGCACGACCAGCATCAGCGCGGTGCCCTGCGGGAGCTGCCCGACGTAGGAGCTGAGCTCGCTGCCGGTGACGATCTCGCCGGCCGGCTGGCCGAGGACGTCGGAGACGGTGAAGACCAGGTTCGCCGCGGCGGCGGCGGCCCAGAGCGCGGCGAGCCAGGACGCGCCGCGCAGGTAGCCGAGCGCGGCGGCGCCGAGCGCGGGCCGGCCG
>NZ_QURH01001032.1 GCF_003428695.1 Actinomadura logoneensis | reverse complement strand
GGCCGGCGCCGCCCGCCCGGGCGGCGACGCCTCTTCCGCGAACCGGCCCGGCCGGGCGGGCCCCCCGGCCGCCGCGAGGAGGTGGTCCAGACCAATGGGCTGGACCACTGGATGAACCTTCGAGGTCGATGAGCTGCCCAAATACCGATACTGGCAGGTAACTCGATACCGTTGTGCTACGTGACCCGTCGAGCGAAGATCATCAGCACCATCGGCCCCGCCGTCTCCAGTCCGGAGCGGATCAACGCCCTCGTCGAGGCCGGCGTCGACGTCGCCAGGCTCAACATGAGCCACGGCGAACACGCCGTCCACGAGGAGGTGTACCACCGCATCCGCGCCGCCGCCGAGCGCCACGGCCGCGCCGTCGGCGTCCTCGCCGACCTGCAGGGCCCCAAGATCCGCATCGGCCGCTTCCCCGACGGCCCGGTCCGGCTCACGCTCGGCGACACCTTCGTCATCACCACCGAGGACGTCCCCGGCTCCCGCCGCGAGGTCTCGACCACCTACCAGGGCCTCCCCGGCGACGTCGCCCCCGGCGACACCGTCCTCATCGACGACGGCCGCGTCGCCCTGCGCGTCACCGCCGTCGAGGGCCCCCGCGTCACCACCGAGGTGACCGTCGGCGGCATGGTCTCCGACAACAAGGGCCTCAACCTCCCCGGCGTCCCCGTCAGCGTCCCCGCCCTCACCGAGAAGGACGAACGCGACCTGCGCTGGGCCCTGCGCCTCGGCGTCGACATGGTCGCCCTCTCCTTCGTCCGCACCCCCGAGGACGCCGACATCTGCTACCGGATCATGGACGAGGAGGGCATCCGCGTCCCCCTCATCGGCAAGATCGAGAAGCCCCAGGCCGTCGAGAACCTCAAGGAGATCGTCGCCGCCTTCGACGGCATCATGGTCGCCCGCGGCGACCTCGGCGTCGAACTGCCCCTCGAGGACGTCCCCATCGTCCAGAAGCGCGCCATCGAACTCTGCCGCGACAAGGCCCGCCCGGTCATCGTCGCCACCCAGATGCTCGAATCCATGATCAGCGCCCCCCGCCCTACCCGCGCCGAGACCAGCGACGTCGCCAACGCCGTCTTCGAGGGCGCCGACGCCGTCATGCTCTCCGGCGAGACCAGCGTCGGCCAGTACCCCATCGAGGCCGTCCGCACCATGAGCCGCATCGTGCGGACCGCCGAGGGCTCCAGCCTCCAGGCCACCCACACCCTCGAGCGGATGCCCGAGACCGTCGGCGGCGCCATCGCCCGCGCCGCCGCCGAGGTCGGCGCCATCGTCGGCGCCAAGGCCCTGGTCGCCTTCACCATGTCCGGCGAGACGGCCCGCCGCCTGTCCCGCTACCGCTCGCCGATCCCGCTGCTCGCCTTCACCTCCGTCCCCGCCGTCCGCGGCCGGCTCGCCCACGTCTGGGGCGTCGAGACCTTCATCGTCCCGTTCGCCGACCACACCGACGAGATGGTCCGCCAGGTCGAGCAGGGCCTCCTGGAGTCCGGCCGCTGCCAGAAGGGCGACCGCGTCGTCATCGTCGCCGGCAACCCGCCCGGCACCCCCGGCTCCACCAACGCCCTGCGGGTCCACCGCATCGGCGACGCCATCGCCCACCTCAACGACTGAGGCCGACCCACCTGGCCGCCCGTCCCGTGCGCCGAGGCCGCCCCCCCGGGCCCTCGGCGCAGGGGGGACGGCCCCGGCATCCCACACCGCTCCGCTCAGCCGAGAACCCGCCGCGGCCCCAACGCCGTACCAGGCCCTCACCGAGCCCAGCCCTACGCTCCCGACAGGTCCTTACGCGGACCGCGCTCAAGCCGCTCTCGTCGCAGACGCCCACCGTGTCCTGAGACCCGCGCCGAGGCGTGGCGCCCGTCCACGGTCCGAGCCCGGCGGCGCGCCGTCAGACCTGCTCCATCACCTCGTCCTCCGCCACCGGCGCGCTTCCTGCCCCACGGCGGTCTCCCAGCAGGAGCACCACCGCGACCACCACTCCGGCCGCCGTCAGCCCCGCCGCCACCGGATACAACCCGCGCGCGCCGCCGCCCGACTCGATCAGCCGGCCGCCCAGCCAGCCCGCGAACGCCGCCGCCACCTGGAACCCCGACGCGTTCACCGCCACCGCCAGCGTCGGAGCCGTCCGCGCCGCCGTCACCACCCGCGTCTGCATCCCCGGGACGACCGCGAACGCCAGCGCCCCCAGCACGAACACCAGCACCCCCGCCGTGACCCGCTGCGTCCCGGCGAACCATCCCACCGCCAGCACACCCGCCAGCGCCGCGAGCAACCCCGCCACCGACGGCATGAGCGCCCGGTCCGCCAGCCGCCCGCCGGCGAAGTTGCCCAGCACCGCGCCCGCGCCGTACACCAGCAGCAGCACCGGAACCGCACCCGATGAGAACCCCGCCACGTCCGTCATCAGCGGCGCGACGAAGCTGAACACCATCACCACCCCGACATTGCCCAGCACCGTCAGGGCGATCGCCGCCAGGACGCCCCGGTGGGCGAACGCCCGCAACCCGTCCACCGCCGAAACGCCCTCCAGCGCCGCGCCGTCCGCCGGAACCGACCGTCCCACCAGCGGCAACGCCACCAGCACCAGCAGCGCCACCGCCCCGAACGACGCCCGCCACCCGAGCGCGTGGCTCACCAGCGTTCCGAGCGGCGTCCCCAGCACCATCCCGAGGTTCATCCCGACCGTCAGCTTCGCCACCGCCGACGCCTGACCGCCCTCCGGGGCCGTCCCGACCGCGGTCGTGATCGCCACCGCGAAGAACGTCGCGACCACCAGGCCCGCCGCGAAGCGCCCCACCAGCAGCGACGCGTAGCCCGGCGCCGCCGCCGACCACCCGTTCGCCACCACGGCCACCGAGACCAGGCCCACCACCAGGGACCGCCGCGGGACCCGCGCCGTCAGGACGGTCACCACCGGCCCGCCGACGATCATCCCCACCGCGTACGCCGTCACCAGCAGCCCCGCGGACGGCACCGAGACCCCGAGACCCTCGGCGACGTCCGGCAGGATCCCCGCGACCACGAACTCGCCCGTCGTCAGCCCGAAGACGACGAGCATCAGAGACCAGAGCAGCACGAAGTGCCACCACCAAACTAGTTATAGCTCGAATGATTCGAGTCATAATTATCACGGTTCGAACCGCCTCGCTACACTCATCGCATGCGCCAGCCCGCCGCCGATCCCCAGCTCGACCGCGACATCTGCAAACTCGCCCACCGCTTCATCCAGCGCCTCGACGCGCACGCCCGCGCCGCCGCCGACGAGCTCGACCTCACCCCCGCCCAGGTCATCGCCCTGCGCGAGCTCACCGAGCCCATCACCGCCCGCGAACTCGCCCACCGCATGGTCTGCGAACCCCCCAACGCGACCTTCGTCATCGACCGCCTCGAAAAGCAGGGCCTCCTCGAACGCCGCCCCCACCCCACCGACCGGCGCGCCAAGCAGATCGTCCTCACCGAGGCCGGCCGACGCCGCCGCGCCGAGGTCCTCGACCGCCTCGCCGCGCACACGCCCCTGAACACCCTGACCGCCGACCAGCAGGACGCCCTGCGCACGCTCCTGCAGAACCTCGTCGACTGACCGGCGGACCGCGCCGTCAGTACTTGGGCCCCACGAACTCGTCCAACCGGGCCACCCCCTCGGCCCGAGCGACCGAGACGGTGACCCTGTTCATCCGCCGCCATGGGATGTGGAGCAGATCGAGGGCGTCGGTGAAGAGGCACCGGATGTCGTCGGAGAGATTCGTGAAGTTGTAGCGGGGGTACTCGTACCACCGGTCGCCGGACGGCAGCGGGCGCCGGACGCGATTGACGAACCGGGTGCCGTCCGAATGGAGCAGTCCCCGGATGAACGCCTCGGGATGGTCACGCACCAGCGCGTTCTGCCAGGGGGCGAGTTCGATCCGGCGCTCGTGCTTCTTGCCCGCACCGTGCTGCGGAAACAGGCAGGGCCAGTGCTTGGAGTGGCTGTTGACTTCGACGCAGCCCTGCTTCGGGACGAGACGGACCTTGTTGGCCGGCCTGACCGCTCGCATCGCCTCGGCGCACTCCCGGACCAGACCGGGCCACGCGTCGGCGCAGATGATCCGCAGCGACCACACGCCCTTGTCGGGGCGACCGACGCGGCTGATGCAGCCGTCACCGAGGTACAGGCCCAGAAGGTATCCGTAAGCCTCGGGTTCTTCCGGCGGCACGGCGGGAGAAACGCAGCGCGGACATTCCGCTTTCCGTGCTGTGACGCCGATGCCCATGTCGCGGCGAAGGCGCCACTCCCGGACGGCGGCGCGGGAGGCGCCGGTCTGGCGGGCGGCCTCACTGAGCGTGAGGCCTTGGTCGAGCAAGGCGAGTGCGAGCTCTCGGGTTCTGGTGTCGTACATGCGGTGATGGTCACACAGCGGTACGACAGAAACGCCGCCCGTGACGGGCGGCGCCTTCTTTTCCTGCTATTCGGTTATTTGTGCCCCGAGTGGGATTCGAACCCACACTTGATGTGGTTTGAGCACATTTCCTCTGCCATTGGGATATCGGGGCTTATAGTGGACATCTAGTGTTATGTCCGTTTTGGTGCGCTAGGTAGAGGGGTCCCGGGGACCAGGGTAGCGGACGCCGGTAGGCTCTTGCGCGTGACGGAGAGCGCTCGGCGAGTTGTGATCGCAGAAGATGAGGCCCTGATCCGGCTGGACCTCAAGGAGATGCTTCAGGAGGACGGCTACGAGGTCGTGGGCGAGGCGGGGGACGGCGAGGCCGCGGTGCGGCTGGCCGTCGAGCTGAAGCCCGACCTGGTCATCCTCGACGTCAAGATGCCGGTACTGGACGGGATCAGCGCCGCGGAGCGGATCTCGGCGGAGCGGGTCGCCCCGGTGGTGATGCTGACGGCGTTCTCGCAGGCCGAGCTGGTGCAGCGGGCGACCGAGGCCGGCGCGATGGCGTACCTGGTCAAGCCGTTCACCAAGGCCGACCTGCGGCCCGCGATCGAGGTCGCGGTGAGCCGGTACACCGAGCTGCGGGCGCTGGAGGCCGAGGTCGCCGGGCTGGCGGAGCGGCTGGAGACCCGCAAGGTGGTCGACCGGGCGAAGGGCCTGCTCCAGGCCGCGAACGGATGGACGGAGCCGGACGCGTTCCGGTGGATCCAGAAGACCTCGATGGACCGCCGGCTGACGATGCGCGCGGTGGCCGAGGCGGTCATCGCGGGCGCCGGCGGCGCGGCGGAGGACGGGGAGCCCGCGGCGGGCTGACCTCCGCGTGAGACCTGAGAACCTCGCGGCACGGACTCGTCCGGCCGCGAGGTTCTTTGCCGCCCCGGCCCAGCATGAGCGCCCAGCGCCGACCACCGAACGCGCAACACTCACCACCGGCGCCGAGCAGCGAGCGCCCAGGGGGCGCGCCGCATGGTCGGCCACGAAACGCGTTGCCAGGGGCAGTGCGCGGTGTCGTGGCGAGGGTGTCGTCGGCGTGACTGTTGGGTGCCTGCGCCGTGGTCTCGCACCGTCCTCCCCGCGCCGCCGTCCTGTCGCCGCACGCGGGGTGCCGGGCCGTCCGCCGGGGGCCCGTCCGACGGTCCCGCAGGGGTGGCGCGGGGCTGTGGTAGGGGCGCGGAAGGCCGACGGGCGTGGGGTTCGGTGCGGGACGCGCGGTGCGTCCGGAGGTGGCGGCGGTGGGTGTTCGCGGCGGTCACTGACCGTGATTCGCGCTGTATATCGGGTCGTGGGGGAGGGCACGGGGGAGTAACGAACAAGTAACCCTTCTGTCCGGGGGTCCTGTTTCGTCGCCTCTGCTCGGTGTACGACATACCTGGTCCCTGAGTGACCGATATCTCCTCCCAGGATCTCGGACACGTCGGGGCATGACTCGTACCCGATCCCTCCCCGGATCCGGATGGAAAGGTTGGGCACCTTGCGGCGCAACATGATGAGGGTCACCGGTGCTGTGGCGGTGAGCGCGGTGCTGGCGCTCGGTGCCGGCGCGTGCGGAGACAGCAAGAAGTCGGGCGGTGGCGACGAGGTCACGATCGGGTTCATGGGTGACCTGACCGGTGAGAACTCGGGCCTGGTGATCCCGCCCCGGCAGGGGGCGCAGCTCGCGATCGACCAGTACAACGCGACGAACCCGAAGGTCAAGATCAAGTTCAAGACCTACGACTCGCAGGGCAAGCCCGAGCAGGCCACGACCCTGGTCCAGGGCGCGATCAAGAACGACAAGATCGTGGGTCTGATCGGCCCGGCGTTCTCGGGCGAGTCGCAGGCGGTGAACCCGATCCTCAACGAGGCGAAGATCCCGTCGGTCACGCCGTCGGCGACGAACATCACGCTGGCCGAGAAGAAGTGGTCCTACTGGCACCGGGTCGTCGCGAACGACACCGTGCAGAGCACCGGCGCCGGGACCTTCATCGCGGACACGCTGAAGGCCAAGAAGGTCTTCACGGTGGACGACAACCAGGACTACGGCAAGGGCCTGGCGGGCGGCATCAAGACCGCGGTGTCGGGCAAGGGCGCCCAGGTCCAGAGTGACTCGGTGGACGACAAGGCCACCGACTACTCGTCCACGGTGAACAAGATCAACCAGTTCAAGCCGGACGCGGTGTACTTCGGCGGCTACTACTCGGTGGCGGGGCGGCTGTTCAAGCAGCTGCGCGAGTCCGGGTTCAAGGGCAAGCTGATGTCCGGCGACGGTTCGGTCGCGGCGGGCCTGATCGAGGCCGAGGGCCAGCAGAACGCGCAGGGCACGTTCCTCTCCTGCGGCTGCCTCATCGACCCCGAGGGCAAGTCGAACGACAAGGCGAAGAAGTTCGCGGCGGACTACAAGGCCAAGTACGGCTCGGACGTCGCGATCTACTCCACCGAGGGCTTCGACGCGGCGTCGGCGTTCATCGAGGCCGTGAAGAACGGGAAGACCTCCGCCGAGGACATCAACTCGTACCTGAAGACCGTGAGCTTCCAGGGCGTCGGCAAGGAGATCAAGTTCGACGACAAGGGCGAGCTGGCGGCGCACGACATCTTCATCTACGAGGTGTCGGGCAACAAGATCGGCCTGCTCGGCAAGGCCGGCGAGGCCAAGCCCACGAGCTGAGGCTCACGCCTCTCCGGCCTCTCGTAGGAGGGGCGCCTTGACGGTGTGGGGGCGGGAGCGCCACAAGCGCTCCCGCCCCTTTTGACAAGGGCGACTCAGGTGTTCTCAGACTTCATTCATCAATTCTGGCCGTCGACGATCGACGGCCTGTCCCTCGGCGCGGTGTACGCGCTGGTGGCGCTCGGGTACACGATGGTGTACGGCGTCCTGCGGCTGATCAACTTCGCGCACGCCGACATCTTCATGGTGGGGACGTTCGCCGCCATGTGGACGGTCAAGACCATGGGCGTGTCGGACCTGGGCGGACTCGCCCTGGTCGGCGCGATCCTGCTGTCGGCGCTCGTGGCGGGCGCGGTCTCGGGCGGCGGGGCGGTGCTGCTGGAGCTGCTGGCCTACCGGCCGCTGCGCAAGCGCGGGGCGTCGCGGCTGGCGGCGCTGATCTCGGCGATCGGCGCGTCGATCGTGATCGAGCAGCTGTTCGCCACGATCGTGGTGCCGCAGGTGTTCGACCTGCCCAAGGAGAAGGGCAAGATCGCGCAGGCGTACCACTTCGTGCACCGGACGGATCTGATCGACATCGGTCCGATCAAGATCGCCAACGACCGCCTGATCATCTTCCTCGGCGCGATCATGATCATGATCGCGCTGGACCAGTTCGTGAACCGCACGAAGCTGGGCCGCGGGATCCGGGCCACCGCCCAGGACCCGGAGAGCGCCGTGCTCATGGGCGTGAACATCGACCGGGTGGTGACCGCGACGTTCCTGGTCGGCGGCGTGATGGCCGGCGCGGCGGCGGCGCTGTACTACGCCCGCTTCGAGGAGGCGTGGTACTTCTCCGGCTTCCTGCTCGGCATCAAGGCGTTCACCGCGGCGGTGCTGGGCGGTATCGGCAACATCCGCGGCGCCCTGGTCGGCGGTGTGGCGCTCGGGCTGTTCGAGTCGTACGGGTCGAGCCTGTTCGGGTCGCAGTGGAAGGACGTCGTGGCGTTCTCGGTGCTGATCCTGGTCCTGATGTTCCGTCCCACCGGCATCCTCGGTGAGTCCCTGCAGCAGGCGCGCGCATGAGCGGGGCGACGGGTCGCAAGAGCGTCGGGTTCTCGCTGGACCCGGTGCGGGATCGCTGGGACTCCGCTCCGGGCTGGGCCCGCTGGGTGGTGTACCTGCTGCTGATCGTGGGCGCGCTGCTGCTGCCGGCGCAGGCGATCGGCTCGTTCATGGCGCCGTCGTCGTCGGACTGGACGGCGATGCTGAGCGACCAGATCGGCATCTTCGTGCTGCTGGGCCTCGGCCTCAACGTCGTGGTCGGCATGGCCGGTCTGCTGGACCTGGGCTACGTCGCGTTCTACGCGGTGGGCGGGTACACGATCGCGGTCTTCGCGACGAAGTACCACTGGAGCTTCTGGTCCACGCTGGTGCTGGCGATCGTGGCGGCCGCGGTGGCGGGCGTGCTGCTGGGCGCTCCGACCCTGCGGTTGCGGGGCGACTACCTGGCGATCGTGACGCTGGGGTTCGGGGAGATCGTCCGGCTGACGGCGAACAACCTGAACTACGTGAACGGCCCGCGCGGCATCCAGGGCATCCCGCATCCCCCGTCACTGTCGGAGTGGACGATCCCGGGTCTGGAGGTGCAGCCGCTCAAGTACGGGCTGCTGGACTCGCGGCCGTACTACTACCTGCTGGTGTTCTTCATCGTCCTCGCGATCATCTTCGTGAAGCGGCTGGAGAACTCCCGGGTGGGCAGGGCGTGGGCGTCGATCCGCGAGGACGAGGACGCGGCGGAGCTGATGGGCGTGCCGACGTTCAAGTTCAAGCTGGCGGCGTTCGCGATCGGCGCGGCGATCGGGGGCAGCGGCGGCGTGGTGTTCGCGGCGAAGCAGACCTCGATCAACCCGGGCAGCTTCACGTTCATGGTGTCGGCGCTGGTGCTGGCGGGCGTGGTGCTCGGCGGTTCGGGCAACATCCCCGGCGTGGTGGTGGGCGCGTTCCTGCTGTCGTGGCTGCCGGAGCGGTTCCGTGAGCTGGCCGACTACCGCATGCTGATCTTCGGCCTCGCGCTGGTGGCGATGATGATCTTCCGTCCGGAGGGCGTGTGGCCGTCCCGGCAGCGGAAGGCGGAGCTCGCCGAGGGCACCGGCGGGATGGGCTCGATGGGCGCCGAGGTGCCCGGGCCGGGCACGACCGCGGAGGTGGCCAAGTGAGTGAGGCGACGATGCGCGACGGCGCGCAGGCCCGGCCGGTGCTGGAGCTGCGCGGGGTCGTGATGCGGTTCGGCGGCGTCGTGGCGATCAACAAGCTGGACCTCACCGTCCGCGAGGGCGAGATCTTCGCCCTGATCGGGCCGAACGGCGCCGGCAAGACCACGGTGTTCAACGTCACGACCGGCGTGTACCGCCCGACCGAGGGCCAGGTGGTCTTCGACGGGCGGCGCATCGACGGGCGCAAGCGCTACAAGGTGACCAAGCTGGGTGTGGCGCGGACGTTCCAGAACGTCCGGCTGTTCCACAACATGACCGCCCTGGAGAACGTGATGGTGGGCGCGGACGCGCACCACCGGACGGGTCTGGCGGGCGCGGCGCTCGGCCTTCCGTGGCACCGGCGCGAGGAGCGCCAGGGCCGGGCGAAGGCCGTGGAGCTGCTGGAGTTCGTGGGTGTCGCGCACCGCCGCGGCGAGGCCGCCAAGAACCTGCCGTACGGCGACCAGCGCAGGCTGGAGATCGCGCGTGCGCTGGCGACCGATCCGAAGCTGCTGCTGCTGGACGAGCCCGCGGCGGGCATGAACCCGGCGGAGAAGGTCGAGCTGCAGGGGCTGATCCGCAAGATCCGCGACTCGGGCGTGACCGTGCTGCTGATCGAGCACGACATGAGCCTGGTGATGGGGATCAGCGACCGGATCGCGGTGGTGGACTTCGGGCAGAAGATCGCCGAGGGGCTGCCGGCGGAGATCCAGAACGACCAGCGGGTCATCGAGGCGTACCTGGGGGCTCCGGCCGATGCTTCTTGAGATCAACGACATCCACGTCCACTACGGCAAGATCGCCGCGCTGAAGGGGATCTCCGCCGAGGTCGACGAGGGCGAGATCGTGACGCTGATCGGCGCGAACGGCGCCGGGAAGACGACCACGCTGAAGACGGTGTCGGGGCTGCGTCCGCTGACCTCCGGGTCGATCCGGTTCGCCGGGGAGGACATCAGCAAGATGCCGGGGCACAAGCGGGTGCTGGCGGGCATCGGGCAGTCGCCGGAGGGCCGGGGCGTGTTCCCGGGCATGACGGTGGAGGAGAACCTGCTGATGGGCGCGTACGCCCGGCGCGGGAACTTCTCCAAGGAACTGGCCGAGGTCTACGAGCTGTTCCCGCGGCTGGCCGAGCGCAAGTCGCAGCCGGGCGGCACGATGTCCGGCGGTGAGCAGCAGATGCTGGCCATCGGCCGGGCGCTGATGGCCAAGCCGAAGGTGCTGCTGCTGGACGAGCCGTCCATGGGGCTGGCGCCGAAGCTGGTGCAGCAGATCTTCTCGATCATCGTGGAGATCAACCGGCGCGGGACGACGGTGCTGCTGGTCGAGCAGAACGCCAGCCAGGCGCTGCAGATCGCGCACCGCGCGTACGTGCTGGAGACCGGCCGCGTGGTGAAGTCGGCTCCGGCCGCGGACCTGCTGGACGACCCGCAGGTGCGGGCCGCCTACCTGGGCGGCGGCGCGGAGGCGCAGGTCGGGGCGCCGGCGGAGGAGACTCCGCGGGACGCCGCCGAGGCCGGTCCCGCGTCCGAGGAGGAGGCGCCGCGCGGCGGTGCCGCGACCGGGGAGAAGACCCCGCCGGTGGCCGCACCGACGCGGGTCGAGGAGGACGACGAGTCCTCCTGAGACCCGGCCCCTCAGGGCCGTCGGACGGCCGTCGTCACCCGCCGGGGTGGCGGCGGCCGTTCCGTATCTCCAGGCGGAGGGCGTTCAGGAGGGGAGGGGGATCTCGGCGGGCGGCGGGTCGGTGACCATGCCGACGGCGGGGGACCCGTGCAACTCGACGGACTTGGCCGTGGCGCCCTTGGGGACGTCGAACCACAGGTCGAACTCGGCGCGCATGTTCGCGCCGACCGACAGCCGCTCGGGTTGCCGCTTCACCATGGTGCTGTTGACGTCGGCGCCGATGCGGCGGCCGTCGGTGAGGACGAGCCGCTGCGCCCAGGTGTCGAAGACCTGGATGTCGCGCCCGGTGTTCACGCACAGCAGGCGGATCCGGACGAAGTGGCCCTTGGGCTTCATCTCCGCGTGCGTGCCGAGGATGGTGCCGATGTCGCCGGTGTAGGCGACGACCGCGAACTGCATGTCGCTGCTGCGCCCGGTGCGGCCCTTCTGGGCCTTCTCGCCGTCGCGGAGCTTCTCGGCGGGCAGCGTGTACCCGCGGTCCCCGTGCCCGGCGCAGCCCTGGAGCGCGCCCAGCAGGACGGCGGCGGCCAGGCCGCAGGCGGCGGCAGCGGTGGGGGTTGCGGTCGTGAGCGGTCTCACCCGGCGCATGTCCCGACGGTAGGCGCGGGCCGTCCGGCGGTGAAGATCCGTCCGGATTCGCAACCGAATCGCAACCGGTGTTCCGGCTATGGGGGTGTTGTTGGCCCGAGGCCACCTTTGGGGCCGCAACCCGTCCTCGCGGACGCGTGCGTTGTCTACTCGGTGGCCTCGGGCCTTCCGATCCACGTTACCGACACGGCCGTACCCGCCGCAAAGGAAGCGGGCCGCAGAAGCGATCTTTCTCGTTCCGGGGGAGGGGCCGGGTCGGCCCGGGGCTCGGGGAAGTCCCGTGGGGGCGGGTCAGCCCTGGGGGGCGTCGCGGAGCATGCAGGTCAGCCGGGCCGTGCAGACGCGGCGGTCGCGGTCGTCGGTGATCACGATGTCGTAGGTGGCGAGGGTCCGCCCGCCGTGCACGCGGGTCGCGACTCCGGTGACGTGGCCCGACGTCGCCGCCCGGTGGTGGGTGGCGTTGATCTCGATCCCGACGGCGATCCGGCCCTCGCCGGCGTGCAGTGCCGAGCCCACCGAGCCCAGCGTCTCGGCCAGCACGCAGGACGCGCCGCCGTGCAGCAGGCCGTACGGCTGGGTGTTGCCCGCCACGGGCATCCGCGCCACCACGCGCTCCGGAGTGGCCTCCAGGTACTCGATGCCCATGGACGTGGCCAGATCGCCGGTCATGTCCAGGCCGCCGAGGTCGACGCCGCGGTCCTCGGCGAGGACCCGCTGCTCGTCCGTCACAGAGCCTCCCTCAAACTGTCGTACGCGCAGACTAGGCTCCTGGTGTGGCGACCCAAGCACCGACCCCTGACAAGCACGACCGGCTCCTGCTGCTCGACGGGCACTCCCTGGCCTACCGGGCGTTCTTCGCGTTGCCGGTGGAGAACTTCAACACCACCGACGGGCAGCCCACCAACGCGGTGTACGGCTTCACCTCGATGCTGATCAACGTGCTGCGCGACGAGCAGCCGACGCACATCGCGGTGGCGTTCGACCGGTCCGAGCCGACGTTCCGGCACGAGCAGTACGTGGAGTACAAGGCCGGGCGGCAGAAGACGCCGGACGAGTTCCGGTCCCAGGTCTCGCTGATCTTCGAGGTGCTGGACGCGCTGCGCATCCCGCGCCTGTCGGTGGCGGGCTTCGAGGCCGACGACATCATCGCCACGCTGGCCACCCGGGCGACCGCGCTCGGCATGAGCACGCTGGTCGTCACCGGTGACCGGGACGCCTTCCAGCTGGTGGACGACAGCGTCACCGTCCTCTACCCGATCCGCGGCGTGTCCGAGCTCGCCCGCATGGACCCGGCGGCCGTCGAGGCCAAGTACGGGGTCCCGCCGCAGCGGTACCGCGAGCTCGCCGCGCTGGTCGGCGAGTCCAGCGACAACCTGCCGGGCGTCCCCGGCGTCGGCCCGAAGACGGCCGCCAAGTGGCTCACCAAGTACGGCGACCTCGACACGCTCGTCGCGCGGGTGGACGAGATCAAGGGCAAGGCCGGCGACAACCTGCGCGAGCACCTGGCCGGGGTGCTGCGCAACCAGCAGATCAACAAGCTCGACTGCGACGTGGCCCTCGACCTGACGCCCGACCGGCTCACCATGGGCCAGTGGGACCGCGAGGAGATCCACACGCTCTTCGACTCGCTGCAGTTCCGGGTGCTGCGCGAGAGGCTGTACGCGTCGCTGACGACGGCCGAGCCCGAGGCCGACGAGGGCTTCGACATCGAGCTGGACGCCCTGGAGCCCGGCGCCCTCGGCGCCTGGCTGGAGGCCAACGCCCCCGCCGGGGAGCGCACCGGACTGGCCGTCACCGGCACCTGGGGGCGCGGCACCGGCGAGATCACCGCGCTGGCCGTCGCGTCCCGCAAGGGCCCGGCCGTCCACCTCGACCCGGTCCAGCTCGTCGAGGACGACGAGCGCGCGCTGGCGGCCTGGCTCGCCGACGCGTCCCGGCCGAAGGCCGTGCACGACGTGAAGGGCCCGATGCTGGCGCTCACCGCGCGCGGCCTCGCCCTGGAGGGCGTCACCAGCGACACCGCCCTGGCCGCCTACCTGGCGCTGCCGGGCCAGCGCACGTTCGACCTGGCCGACCTGGTGCTGCGCTACCTGCACCGCGAGCTGACCAGCGAGAGCGAGGACTCCGGGCAGCTCACCCTCGACGGGTCCGGCGAGCAGGAGGCCGCGCAGGAGCTGGCCGTCCGCGCCCGGGCCGTCGCCGAGCTCGCCGACGTCCTGGACGCCGACCTGGAGCGGCGCGGCGCGACCCGGCTGCTGAACGAGGTCGAGCTGCCGCTGACGCGCGTCCTGGCCGACATGGAGCGGGCGGGCATCGCCGTCGACGCCGACCACCTCGCGGCGCTGTCGGCGTCGCTGGGCGGCCAGGTCAAGGAGCAGGAGCAGGGCGCGCACGACGCGGTCGGCCACGAGTTCAACCTCGGCTCGCCCAAGCAGGTGCAGCAGGTGCTGTTCGACGAGCTCGGCCTGCCCAAGACCAAGCGCACCAAGACCGGCTACACCACCGACTCCGAGGCGCTCACCGGGCTGCTGGCCAAGGAGGGGCACCCGGTCCTGGAGCGCATCCTGCGCTGGCGCGAGGTCGCCAAGCTCAAGTCGATCGTCGACTCGCTCATCCCGATGCTCGACGACGCGGGCCGCATCCACACGACCTTCAACCAGATGGTCGCGGCGACCGGACGGCTGTCGTCCACCGACCCGAACCTGCAGAACATCCCGATCCGCACCGCCGAGGGCCGGCAGATCCGCGAGGCGTTCATGGTCGGCGACGGCTACGAGTCGCTGCTCACCGCCGACTACAGCCAGATCGAGCTGCGGATCATGGCGCACCTGTCGGGGGACGAGGCGCTGCTGGCGGCGTTCAACTCCGGCGCCGACTTCCACACGATCACCGCCTCCCGCGTGTTCGGGCTGCCGCCCGAGCAGATCGGCACCGAGCTGCGCGCCCGCATCAAGGCCATGAACTACGGCCTGGCGTACGGGCTGTCGGCGTACGGCCTGTCGCAGCAGCTGCGCATCGCGGTGGACGAGGCGCGCCACCTGATGGACGAGTACTTCGAGCAGTTCGGCGGCGTCCGCGACTACCTCGCGCACGTGGTCGACCAGGCGCGCCGCGACGGCTACACCGAGACCATCCTCGGCCGCCGCCGCTACCTGCCCGACCTGAACTCCGACAACCGGCAGCGCCGCGAGATGGCCGAGCGGATGGCGCTGAACGCGCCGATCCAGGGGTCGGCGGCCGACATCGTGAAGGTCGCCAGCCTCAACGTCGACCACGCCCTGCGCGAGCGCGGCATGCGATCGCGGATGCTGCTGCAGGTCCACGACGAACTGGTCATCGAGGTCGCGCCGGGCGAGCTCGACGACCTGCGCCCGCTGGTCGCCGAGCAGATGGCGGGCGCCTACGACCTGCGCGCGCCGCTGTCGGTCTCCATGGGCACCGGCCGCACCTGGCAGGACGCCGCGCACTAACGCAGTCCCGGCCCACTTGCTCGCCTGGCGGCTCGCTGCGTGACCGTGCCTGGGCGAACGCGGCATCGTTTCGCGATCAGCCCGGCTTGGCTCGCCTTCGGCGTCGCCACGCCGGGCTGGGCACGCGTTCGCGCGGGGGTTGAGGCCAGTTCGAAACAGACCTTGGAACGCCGCCCGAGCCCCCAGGCTCCTTCGGGAGTCCGGGGGCCTCGCCTTCTGACGTCCCGGGGCCCTGGCGTCGCGGTCCGGCGAGGCGGCCGTTTCTTTTGTGCTCCTTTGGTGTTTCGTGGCCGGACCGAGGGACGCCAGCGGGCTTAAGGTAGATCACTCGGATAGGTGCTACTTGTCCATGCCCGCGTAGGTTTCGACCGACGGGAGGCCCGTGCCGCTCCTCCACAAGATCGCCGGAATCGTGGTCCTCTGCGCGCTCGTCCTCGGGCTGGCGTTCCAGGACCACCGCCCGCGCCACACGCACCGCGCCGACACGGCGGGTTCCCAGCGCGGGGCCTCGCCCGCCCCGACGACGGCGAGCGCCGGCCCCACGGCCGCGCCGACCCCCTCGGCCGCCCCCACGGGGACCCCGAGCA
>NZ_QURH01001031.1 GCF_003428695.1 Actinomadura logoneensis | reverse complement strand
CGGGCCTGCCGCGGGCCCGTCCGCCGGATCCCCCGCCGGATCGGCCGGCTCGGCCGGCGGATCGGCCGCACCGGCGGAGGAGAGCCGGGCGCCGTCGGGCGTGTGAGAATGTGACTCGCGATGACTGACAGTAAGCCGGCCGCGCGGCGGTCGGCGGACACCGACGAGAGCCGCCCGGGTGCCGCGCGCCCCGGGCGGCCCCGCAGTGAGCGCGCCGAGAAGGCGATCCTGGACGCGACCATCGACCTGCTGGCCGAGGAGTCCGGCGTGGACGGCGTGTCGATGGAGGCCGTGGCCGCCCGGGCGGGCGTCGCCAAGACCACCATCTACCGGCGCTGGCCCAACAAGGAGGCGCTGATCGTCGGCGCGCTCGGCGAGCTCAAGGGTCCGTTGCCCGAGCTGCCCGGCACCACCGTCCGGGACGACCTGCTCACGCTCGCCCGGCACATGTCGGTCGAGCGCGGGTTCAAGGCGTCCCGCTGCTTCTGGAACGTGGTCGGCGGCGCGGAGAAGTACCCCGGGCTGTACGAGCGCTACCGGCAGCACGTGCTGAACCCGCGCCGCGCGGTGTACCGCGCCGTGCTGCGGCGCGGGATGGAGCGCGGCGAGCTGCGCGGCGACCTGGACGTGGACGTGGCGGTCGCGATGCTCGTCGGCGCGTTCGCCTACCACAAGCCTCCGGACCCCTTGCCCGACGGGTTCGCCGAGAAGCTGGTGGACACCTTCCTCCGGGGCGTCGCGACGGATTGACCGGAACGCCGGTTTCTTCATGCCGTTTTCGGACCGCCTATCGTGATCTTCTCCCCGGCGGCCCCGGGCATGCTCCATACTGGGCTGGGGGAGTGGATGCAGGACCGGCTGACTGGAGCGTCAGGTGAGATCCGTCATGGCGCCACGGGGCGATGCGCCCGTCGGCGATTCCCCGTCCCGCACACTCGTGCTCGGCTTCGACGCCGACCGCGCGATCGTCCAGTGCGGACCCAACTGCCCCGCCGTCCTCGGCCGTGACCCGGCCGAAGTGATCGGGCGTCCGGCGACCGAGCTGGTCGCCGACGACGCCAAGGCGGAGCTGGAGAACCTGCTGGAGGCCGCCGCCGCGGGCCAGGAGCGCACCGCCGTGCTCACCGCGCGGCACGCCGACGGCCGCGGCGTCGACGCGGTCGTCACCGCGCAGCCCATGGTCGGCGACGGCACCGCCGGCCTGCTGTACGTGCGGGTCGCGCTGCCGCCGAGCGAGCGCTTCCAGGACCCGTCCCTCATGCGCCGCGCGCTGATGGACGACGCGCTCACCCGGTTCGGGGCGTCCCTCGACCTCGACCAGAGCGCGCGCGGCATCGTCGACGTCGTCGTCCCGCACTACTGCAACGTCTCGTCCGTGCTGGTCCTGGAGAGCCTGGTCGCGGCGGACGAGGTGCACGAGGAGACCGGCTCGGCGGTGATGCGCCGGATCGCGGTCAGCTCCGAGGACGACGACCCCGCCTGGACCGCGACGTTCCCGGTCGGCGAGGTGCTGGTGTTCCCCGAGGGCACCCCGTACCGCCAGGTGCTCGACACCGCCCGGCCCGTCCACCTTCCGCACGTCGAGCGCGCCGACGCCGGGCGGATCGCCGGGAAGTGGCGGCGCAACCCGGTCGGGCGGCTGCTGTCGGACGTGTCGATGGTGCTGCTGCCGATGATCGCCCGCGACACCCTGCTCGGCTTCATCGCCTGCACCCGCGTCGGCGGGTACCGCCGGTTCGACCCCTACGACGTCGAGATCGGCATGGAGTTCGCGGCCCGCGCCGCGATCGTCATCGACAACGCCCGCCGGTTCAGCCGCGAGCGCGCGACCGCCCTCGCGCTGCAGCGCAGCCTGCTGCCGAACCGGCTGTCGGCGCCCGCGACCGTCGAGGTCCGGCACCGCTACCTGCCCGGCAGCCAGCTGGTCGAGGTCGGCGGCGACTGGTACGAGTCGATCGCGCTGCCCGGCGCCCGCGTCGCCCTCATCGTCGGCGACGTCGCGGGGCACGGCGTGCGCGCCGCCGTCACCATGGGCCGGCTGCGCACCGCGCTGCACACGCTCGCCAACCTGGAGCTGCCGCCCGCCGACGCGCTGCACGTCATGCACGAGCTGATGATCGAGCTCGGCGAGCAGGAGCCGCACTTCGCCACCTGCGTGTACGCGGTGTACGACGCGACGACCGGCACGATGGAGGTCGCGTCCGCCGGGCACCTGCCGCCGCTGCTCGCCGCCCCGGACGGCGCGAACGAGTACCTGGAGGTGCCGCCCGCCCCGCCGCTCGGCGTCGCGGGCGGCGCGACCATCGAGAGCCGCGAGTTCACCGTCGAGGACGGCTCGGTCTTCGTCATCTACACCGACGGCCTGGTGGAGAACCGGGGCCGCGACATCGACGACGGGCTGGCCCGGCTGCGCTCGCTGTTCACCGCCGAGACCGTCGGCCGCCCCATGGAGGACCTGGCCAAGGCGACCCTCGCCGGCGTCTACGCCGACCAGCACCGCGACGACATCGCCGTCCTGCTGGCCCGGCTGCACCGGATGCCCGCCGACCGGATGGCGTCCTGGCCGCTGCCGACCGACCCCGCGTCCGTCCGCCGGGCGCGCGGCCTGGTGGCCAGCAAGCTCGCCGAGTGGGGCCTGTCGGAGCTGGTGCACGCCACCGAGCTGCTGGCGTCCGAGCTGGTCACCAACGCGCTGCGGTACGCCCCCGGCGGCATCGAGCTGCGGCTGCTGTTCGAGCGCACCCTCACCCTGGAGGTGCTGGACCGCTCGGCCGCCCTGCCCCGCCTCCGGCACGCCGCCGACGACGACGAGAACGGCCGCGGCCTGCTCGTCGTCAGCCAGCTCGCGCACCGCTGGGGCACCCGCCGCACCCCGGCGGGCAAGGTCGTCTGGTGCGAGCAGATCGTCCCCGGCATCGCCCCCGAACCCGACGAGCCCATCCCCAACTGGCCCGGCGAGAACCACCACCGCTGAGCTGATCGCAGTCCCGGCCACCTGCGCTCGCCTGGCGGCTGTGTTGATCGCAGGCCCGGCCCACTTGCTCGCCTGGCGGCTCGCTCCGTGACCGTGTCTGGGCGAACGCGGCATCGCTTCGCGATCTGCCCGGTTCCGCTCGCCTTCGGCTGCGCTGCACCGGGCAGGTCACGCGTTCGCGCGCGTGGTCGGCCAAGGCGAAAAGGGACCTGAGCGGGAGCGGACACCGCTGATCGTCGCGCCGGGCCGGGCTGGGACCCGGCGCGGCGGTCAGGGGTTCTCGCGCCAGCGGTTGGTGATGGGGAGGCGGCGGTCGCGGCCGAAGTTCTTCGGGGTGACCTTCGGGCCCGGCGGGTACTGGCGGCGCTTGTACTCGGCGAGGTCGGTGAGGCGGATGACGCGGTCGACCAGGTCCGGGTCGTGGCCGGCGGCGACCAGGCGTTCCCGGCCCATGTCGCGCTCGACGTAGTCGGCGAGCAGCGGGTCGAGGACGTCGTAGGGCGGCAGGGAGTCGGAGTCCCGCTGGTCGGGGCGGAGCTCGGCGGACGGCTCCTTGACGATGATCGCCTCGGGGATCGGCGCGCCCTCGAACGGGTGCAGGAACGGCAGGTCCGAGCCGACCTGCTCGTTCCGCCACCGGGCGAGGTCCCAGACCATGGTCTTGACCAGGTCCTTGATGGGGGCGAAGCCGCCCGCCGAGTCGCCGTAGAGGGTGGAGTAGCCGGTCGCGAGCTCGCTCTTGTTGCCGCCCGTCAGCACCAGGTGGCCGTACTCGTTCGACAGGCCCATCCAGATGTTCGCGCGGATCCGCGCCTGGAGGTTCTCCGAGGCGACGCCGTGCAGCCCGACCTCGGCCTCGAACGCGTCCACCATGCCGCGGATCGGGATGATCCGGGAGTGCACGCCCTGCCGCTTGACCAGCTCCTCGGCGTCGGTGACCGAGTGCTCGGACGAGTAGCGGCTCGGCAGCATCACCACGTGCACGTTCTCCGGGCCGATCGCGTCGCACGCGATGGTGGTGACCAGCGCCGAGTCGATACCGCCGGACAGCCCGAGGATGACCGAGCGGAAGCCGTTCTTGCGGACGTAGTCGCGGGTGCCGGTGACCAGGGCCCCGTACACCTCGCCGAGGTCGTCCAGGCGCGGGGCGAACTCCTGCGGACGGAGCGGGGCGGCGGGCACGGGCTCGGCGGACAGGACGTGCCGCTCGACGGTGATGGTCGTGCCGTCCGGGGCGGCGACCGGCTCGCGGCCGGGGCCGGACGCCGGGCCGGCGGCGGGCAGTTCGAGGTCGGACACCAGCAGGTGCTCCACGAACTGCGGGCCGCGGGCGAGCAGCGCGCCGTCCGCGCCGACCACGACCGAGTCGCCGTCGAACACCAGCTCGTCCTGGCCGCCGACCATGTTGACGTAGGCGAGCGCGCAGCCCGCCTCGCGGGCGCGCCGGCCGCACAGGTCGGCCCGGACGTCCTGCTTGGCCCGCTCGTAGGGGGAGGCGTTGAGGGCCAGCAGCAGGCCCGCGCCGGCGGTCGCGGTGACGCTGACCGGCCCGCCGTCCTGCCAGAGGTCCTCGCAGACGACGGTGGCGACGTCCACGCCGCCGACCCGGACGACCGGCAGCGTGTCGCCGCGCACGAAGATCCGGTACTCGTCGAACACGCCGTAGTTCGGCAGGTGGTGCTTGGCGGAGCGGACGAGCACCTCGCCGCCGTGCAGCCACGCCGCGCCGTCCAGCGGGGCGCCGGCGGGCTGGCCGGGGCGGACGAGCGCGACCGTCCGGCGGTCGAGGTAGCCGACGACGACCGGCAGGTCGCCCAGGCCCTCGTCGGCCAGCCGCCGGGCGAGCCGCTCCAGCGCGTCCCGGGACGCCTCGACGAACGAGGAGCGGAGCGCCAGGTCCTCGACGGGGTAGCCGGTGAGGGCCATCTCCGGGAACGCGACCAGGTGCGCGCCGGCGTCCCTGGCCCGCCGGGACCACTCGACGACCAGCCCGGCGTTGCCGCCGAGGTCGCCGACGGTCGGGTTCACCTGGGCGAGCGCGATCCTGAGCTGTGCCACGTTGACCACCCTAGAAGGCCGCCGTCCCGGCGCTCACCGGGCGGGTATCGTCACTATGACGATAACGGGCGGGCCGGGTCAAGCGGCGGCCGGGGCCGTCCGCCTGCGGACGGCCGGCGCGAGCGCCAGCTGCATGCCCGCCGCGGCGAGCCCGAGCGCCCCGCAGACCGGCCACATCAGCGCCGACCCGCCGAGGCCGAGCAGCTGGGTGCCGCCGAGCGGGGCGAGCATCAGGCCGCCGGACCAGGCCAGGCCGTACAGCCCGCCGTAGCGTCCGCGCAGGTGGTCGGGGGACAGCCCGGCCACGACGGCCTGCAGCACCGACGCGACCAGGATCTCGCCGAACGTCCAGAAGACCACGGTGGCCGCGTACTGCCAGGGCGTGGACGCCAGGGCCGTGGAGCCGATCCCGACGCCGACGATCGCCATGCCCGCGGCCAGCACCAGGGAGTGGTCCCGCCGGGTCAGCCAGGCGTTCACCAGCGGCTGGACGGCGATGATCACGACGCCGTTCAGCGCGATGACCCAGCCGTAGGTGCCCGCGCCGAGGCCGTGCTCGCGCATCGCCAGCGGCATCGTCGACATGGACTGCATGAGCACGAACACGTACACCGTCGCCGCGAACGTGTAGCCGACCATGACCCGGTCCCGCAGCACGTCCAGGAAGCCGCCGCGCGGGGCGGGCCCGCCGTCGGGGTCGGCGGTCCGCGCCGGGCGTGTCTCCGGCACCGCCCGCCAGACCAGCAGGCCGAACGCCGCCGCCGCCCCGGCGTTGATCCAGAACAGGGTGTGGAAGCCGGTGCGCGCGAGCGCCCCGGCGGAGACCATCGCGACCGCCCAGCCGAGGTTCACCGCCCAGAAGTTCAGGCCGAACGCGCGCGCCCGGTCCGCGGCGGGGATCATGTCGGCGACCATCGCCTGCGACGCGGGCCGGAACATGTCCAGCAGCAGGCCGAGCACCACCGCCGCCGCGACCAGCGCGACGATCCCCTGGGCGTAGCCGAGCGCCAGCATCGCCGCGCCGCTGCCGAGCGTCGACAGCAGCAGCGTGCGCCGCCGCCCGATCCGGTCGGCGAGCATCCCGCCGACGAACTGGCCGGCCAGCGAGCCCGCGCCGAGGACGGTCATCACGCCGCCCGCCTGCGCCAGCGACAGGCCGCGCGCGCTCGTCAGGTACAGGCCGAGGAACGGCGCGACCATGGTGCCGAGGCGGTTGATCAGCGTGCCCGTCCACAGCGCCCAGAAGGCGCGCGGCAGGCCGCCGAGGCGGGCGGCGAAGAAGGAGGCCAGGCGGGTCGGGGGCGTGGAGGGCGTGGGGGGCGCGGGTTCGTGCAGGGCTTCGTCGAACGTGGTCACGACGACGATGGTCGGGCCGTGGGGAGCGTTCCGGACAGTCATTTAGCCTGGGCTAAAAGATCGGGGGCGATGTGATCGACTTCGTGTTCACCCCGGACGACGTCGCCCGGGTCCGGTTCGCCTTCTCCCCGGTGTGGGAGGCGGTCGGCGGGCTGCGGGTACTGGCCGACCCGTCCCGGCGCGCGCTGCACCTGCCCTGGCTGCGCGCCGTCCGGCCGCGGCTGGACGGGCTCGACCTGGACCTGCTGCGCTCCCTGGTGCCCGCCGTCGGGTACGTGGCCGACTTCCTCACCCCGCCGCCCACCACCCCGCTGCCGGACTTCGCCTCCGAGCTGGAGATCATCCGCGCCACTCCGCGGGCGGTCGTCGCCGAGGAACTGCGCTGGTCGGGCAGCGTGGGCACGCCGCAGTACCGGTCCGGGCCGGGCGGCACCGCCCTCGCGCGGCTGGCCGCCGACCCGGACGGCACGCTCGACACGCTCACCGAGCAGCTCGACGCGTTCTGGCGGGTGGCCGTCCGGCCGTTCTGGGGCCGCATCCGCGAACTGCTGGAGGGCGACGTGCTGCGCCGCTCCCGCGCCCTCACCGAGCGCGGCGCGGCGGGCGTGTTCGCCGACCTGCACGAGACCGTGACGTGGGACGGCGGCGTGCTGCGCGTCGAGCGGCCGTGGAACTACCGGGGCGGCCTGGACGGCAAGGGCCTGCTGCTGGCGCCGAGCGTGTTCACCTGGCCGCGCGTGCAGGTCGTCGCGCCGCCCTACCAGCCGATGCTGAGCTACCCGGTCTCCGGCGTGGCGACGGTGTGGGAGACCCGGCCCGAGCCGCGCGCGGGGGCGCTCGGGACGCTGGTCGGACGCGTCCGGGCGGAGATCCTGCACGCGCTGGACGCGCCCGCCTCGACCACCGAGCTGGCCCGCCGCCTCGGCGTCACGCCGGGCGCGGTAAGCCAGCACCTGGCCGTCCTGCGGTCCTGCGGCCTGGTGACCGGGCACCGGATGGGACGCCGCGTCCTCTACGTCCGCACCTCCGCGGGCGACGACCTGGCCCGCATCAGGTGACCGGCCCGCACCAGAGGGAACGGCCCCGGCCGGCCTCTGGCGGGCTCCGGTGCGATGGGCGACCGCGAGTGCGGGATCAGCGAGGGGTGAGGAGGTCGCGGAGGCCGATCTGGCGGCGCGGCGCCGCGTCGCCACCGGGCCGGGCCAGGTCGTAGCGTCCGGACTCGACCAGCCAGTCCAGGTGCGCGCGCGGCGCCGCGAGCAGGACCGCCGCGACCCGCCGGACGGAGGTGCGCTCCGCCGGGGACGCCGCCAGCCGGTCCAGCCCGTCCGCCAGGGCCAGAGCGGCGGCGGGGACGTCGGCGGCGCGCCGCGCGATCTGGTCGACCGCCCGCCGGACCGCCTGCTCCTGCCCGCACCCGTCGGCCGCCGCCAGCACCGCGACGAGGTCGTGCACGTCGCCGTCCGCCCGCTCGCGGCGGCAGGACGCCAGGTCGTTGCACCAGGCCAGCAGGTCGGCGGTGGCCTCGGTGAGCGCCGTCCACGCGGGCAGGTCGACGACCAGCGCCGGCAGCTCCACCCCGAGCGCGGGCTCCACCAGGTCGAACAGGTGCGGTCCGCACGCGGCGCGGCGCGCGGCCGGGTACCGCTCCGGCGCGGGGACCTGGCCGGTGCGCCGGTTCACCGCCTCCCCGGCGCAGGCCGTCCGGTGCGCCGCCAGGTGCGCCAGGAACCGGCGCCGCCAGCCGGCGCTCATGCCCGCCGACGTCCGCTGCCACAGGTCGCCGAGCGTGCTCTCCAGCGGACGCGCGCCGGGCCGGGGACCGCCGCGCCGGACCGCGCGCAGCAGGTCGTCGTACAGCTCGCAGACGGCGGTCGCGCTCGTCGCCAGCGGCGGTCGGTCGAGCATGTCGTCGAGGGCGAACGTCCAGGTCAGCCACTGTCCGAGCAGTTCGACGCGGTCGAGGTCGGCGGACGGCAGCAGGCGGGCGGCGAGCCGGTCGCAGCGGGCCCGGCCGAGCGGGGAGGTGTCCGGGTCGCCGACCACCAGGCCGTGCGCGCGGGACCACGCGTCCTGCCGTCCGGCGAGCGGCCACGCGCCCGGATGCATGGTGGACGGGGCGGCCAGCGAGGCCACCCGGTCGGTGAGCGAGAGCAGCGTTGAGACGTCCACGACCCGCTCCACGCTAGTGATCGTCACCGCCGCCGCCGGACGACCGCCACGTCAATTTTTGGGAAACGGAACCGGCCGCCATTGATGACCGGCGACGGCGCCGGGGGCCGTGGACGCGCCGCCGGGGCGTTCCGGTGCGGCGGCCGAGAGGGTTCCGCGACGGGCCGCCGGGGATGTCCGGGACCGGGCCGCGGGCGTGGGATAGTCGTGCGAAACCCCCGGCGCACAAGGAGCAGAGCGTGTTCGGACGTCCCCTCTCCCGACTCTCGCGGGCCGCCGCCGCGGTGCTCGCGGCGCCCCTCGCCGCGTCCCTCGCCGCCGGGTGCGGTGTGCGCCAGGGCGAGGTGAAGGGCGTGGCCCTGGTCGACCGGACCCGGCTCACCGTCTGCACGCACGTCCCGAACCCGCCCTTCGAGGAGCGCCGCGGCGGACGCGTCGCCGGGTTCGACATCGACCTGATGGAGCTGGTCGCCGGGCGGCTCGGCGTCCCGTTGAAGGTGCGCGAGACGGCGTACGCCCCGCTGCAGTCGGGGTCGGCGCTCACCGCCGAGCGCTGCGACGTCGTCGCGTCCGCGATCACGATCACGCCGGAGCGCACCGCCGACGTCCGCTTCTCCCGGCCGTACTTCGACGTCCAGCAGATGATCGTCGGCCGCCGGGGGCCCGCGTACGCCTCGCCCGCCGCGCTCGCCGCCGCGCACCTGCGGGTCGGGACGCTGCAGGCCGCGCAGGGCGAGCGGGCGCTGCGCGACGCCGGTCTCGACACCGTCTCCTACAAGACGCCGGACGCACTCCTGGACGGCCTGCGCGCCCGCCGGGTGGACGTCGTCGTCGCCGACCACCCGGTCGCGCTGGGCTGGCTCCGCGACCCCGCCAACGCCGCCTTCGCGGCCCGCGGACGCTTCGGAACCGGCGAGCAGTACGGGTTCATGGTGCGCAGGGACGGCGACCCCGCGCTCGTCCAGATGATCGACCAGACGCTCGCCGCCGCCCGCGCGGACGGCTCCTACCAGCGCGTCTACGCGAAGTGGATCGGCCTGTCACCTACCGTCCGGCGGTAATGACCATGGTAGAAATCGTCTCCACGTGCATCACAACCCCCTGGAGGATCACGTGTCCGGACGCATTCCCCGACTCCCGGCGCTCGTGGCGGCAGGCGTCGCCCTCGTGCTCGCCACCGCTTCCGCGTGCGGCGGCGGGGACGACGGCGCCACCGTGCAGGGCGCGAAGCTCGTCAAGAAGGGCCAGTTGACCACCTGCACCCACCTGCCCTACCCGCCGTTCCAGTTCGAGAAGGACGGCAAGGTCGTCGGCTTCGACATCGACCTGATGGACCTGGTCGCCAAGAAGCTCGGCGTCACCCAGAAGGTCGTGGACACCCCGTTCGAGACGATCAAGACGGGCGCGGACCTGAACGCGGGCAAGTGCGACGTCGCTGCGGCCGGCATGACCATCAAGCCCGAGCGCGCCAAGTTCATCGACTTCACCAAGCCCTACTTCGACGCGACCCAGGCGGCGATGTCGAAGAAGGGCGCGTCGTTCGCGTCCGTCGAGGACCTGAAGAAGGTGAAGGTCGGCACGCAGGCGTCCACCACCGGTGAGGACTTCGTGCACGCCGCGAAGATCGACTCGGTCTCCTTCGACGACTCGGCGGCGCTGCTCAACGGCCTGCGGTCCGGCAAGGTCGACGTCATCGTCGAGGACTACCCGGTCGTGCAGGGCTGGCTGAAGGACCCGGCGAACTCGGCCTACGCCATCACCGGCAACTACAACACCGGCGAGCAGTACGGCTTCGCCGTCCGCAAGGGCAAGAACGACGGGCTGAAGAACGCCATCGACTCGGTCATCGCCCAGGCCCGCACGGACGGCTCCTACAAGACGATCTACGAGAAGTGGATCGGTCCCATGCCCGAGGGGCACTGACGTGGCGTCCACCTCCGAGACCGCCGCGCCGCGCGCCCGCGGCGGCCTGACCCGCAGGCGGCGCAGGCAGCTCGTGCTCGGCGGCGAGTACGGCGTCTTCGTGGTCGCCGTCGTGCTGTTCGTCGTGCTCGCGGACTGGAAGTCCCTGCACGAGAACTTCGCGAACTGGTCCGTCGCCAAGGGCCTGTTCCCCGACATCATCACGGTCGGCCTGCGCAACACCGTCATCTACACGGTGACCGGGTTCGCGCTCGGCCTGGTCGGCGGGCTGGTCATCGCGCTGATGCGGCTGTCGTCGGCGCTGCCGTACCGCTGGTTCGCGATGGCCTACATCGAGGTCTTCCGCGGCCTGCCAGCGCTGCTGATCTTCATCTTCGTCGGCACCGGCATCCCGCTCGCGTTCCCGGGCGCCTCGCTGCCGGGCGGTGTGTACGGGCAGGCGGCCGTCGCGCTCGGCCTGGTGTCGGCGGCCTACATGGCCGAGACGATCCGGGCGGGCATCGAGGCGGTGCCGCGCGGCCAGACCGAGGCGGCGCGCTCGCTCGGCATGTCGCAGTCCCGGGCGATGCGGACGATCGTCGTCCCGCAGGCGTTCCGGGTGGTCATCCCGCCGCTGACCAACGAGCTGGTGCTGCTGTTCAAGGACTCGTCGCTGGCGCTGTTCATCGGCGTGTCCCTCACCCAGCGGGAGCTCACCAAGTTCGGCCGGGACCTGGCCAGCCAGCAGGGCAACACCACGCCGATCCTGGTCGCGGGGCTGTGCTACCTGCTGGTCACGATCCCGCTCGGCTACCTGGCCCGGCGGCTGGAGGCACGGCAGAAGCGGGGGCGGCGATGAGCGCGATCGAGATCCGGGGCCTGCACAAGACGTTCGGGTCGCTGGAGGTGCTGCGCGGCATCGACCTGAGCATCGAGTCCGGCGAGGTGGTGTGCGTGATCGGGCCGTCCGGCTCGGGCAAGTCCACCCTGCTGCGCTGCGTGAACCTGCTGGAGGAGCCGTCCGCCGGGACGGTCTCGGTGGACGGGGTCGAGCTCACCGACCCGGACGTGGACATCGACGCGGCGCGCCGCCGCATCGGCATGGTGTTCCAGTCGTTCAACCTGTTCCCGCACCTGGACGTCCTCGGGAACGTGACCGTCGCGCAGCGCAAGGTGCTCGGGCGGGACAAGGCCGAGGCGGAGCGGGTCGCCCGCCGGAACCTGGAGCGCGTCGGCCTGGCCGACAAGGTGGGCGCCTACCCGGAGAAGCTGTCCGGGGGCCAGCAGCAGCGCGTGGCGATCGCCCGCGCGCTCGCCATGGACCCGGCCGTCATGCTGTTCGACGAGCCGACCTCGGCGCTCGACCCGGAGCTGGTCGGGGACGTCCTCGGCGTCATGCGCGCGCTGGCCGACGAGGGCATGACCATGGTCGTGGTCACGCACGAGATGAGCTTCGCCCGCGAGGTCGCCGACCGGGTGGTGTTCATGGACGGCGGCGTCGTGGTGGAGCAGGGCCCGCCGGACCGGGTGATCGCGAGCCCGGAGCACGAGCGCACCCGGACGTTCCTGGCGCGCGTCCTGGATCCGGCCGCCGCCCGCGTCGGCGAGGTGGACGGGCTGGACCACACCCTGGGGACCGGCGCCGACGACTCGGCGCCGAAGGGCCGCCCCCTGGGGCTCGGGAGGAACCGGCACTCCGAATGAATCGCCGCGAAACGGCCCCCGACCTGCGCGTCGGCCGGGGGCCGGGGGTAAGCGTCAGGTAAACCAGGGTAAGCCTGGGGTGTGAAGACGCTGCTGCGCCCGGGGTGTCCGCCGTGTGACAGAGTGGGCGACACGGGGTGCCATGTCCGTGACGCCCGCGACTGCTCGCATAAGCGGCGTTTCCGCTGGATACGCCGCCGCCGGGACGGGCATCGCGACGTAACGTCGCGGTAACAGCGGTTGGTCATACTGCAAGTGCCGGACCCGGCGTCACACACCGCCTGCCGGGGACGGCGTCGCACGAGGGAGAGGGCTTTGGACCGTCAGCAGGAGTTCGTGCTGCGCACGCTGGAGGAGCGGGACATCCGCTTCGTCCGGCTGTGGTTCACCGACGTGCTCGGCTTCCTGAAGTCCGTCGCCGTCGCGCCGGCCGAGCTGGAGGGCGCGTTCGGGGAGGGCATCGGCTTCGACGGGTCGGCGATCGAGGGGTTCGCCCGGGTCTACGAGGCCGACATGATCGCCAAGCCCGACCCGTCCACCTTCCAGGTGCTGCCATGGCGCAGCGAGACGCCCGGCGCCGCCCGCATGTTCTGCGACATCCTCATGCCGGACGGCACGCCGAGCTTCGCCGACCCGCGGTTCGTGCTCAAGCGGGCGCTGGCCCGCGCCGCCGACCTCGGGTTCACCTTCTACACCCACCCCGAGATCGAGTTCTTCCTGCTGCAGAACCGCCCCGAGGACGGCCGGGAGCCCGAGCCGGTCGACCAGGGCGGCTACTTCGACCACACCCCGCACAGCGCCGCGCACGACTTCCGGCGCAACGCGATCATGATGCTGGAGTCGATGGGCATCTCGGTGGAGTTCAGCCACCACGAGGGCGCCCCCGGCCAGCAGGAGATCGACCTGCGGTACGCCGACGCCCTCACCACCGCCGACAACATCATGACGTTCCGCCTGGTCATGAAGGAGGTCGCGCTGGAGCAGGGCGTGTACGCCTCGTTCATGCCCAAGCCGTTCACCGACCACCCCGGCTCCGGCATGCACACCCACATGTCGCTGTTCGAGGGCGACAAGAACGCCTTCTACGAGCCGGGCGCCGAGTTCCAGCTCTCCAAGGTCGGGCGCGCGTTCATCGCGGGCGTCCTGCGGCACTCCGCCGAGATCACCGCCGTCTGCAACCAGTGGGTGAACTCCTACAAGCGGCTGTGGGGCGGCGTCGGGTTCTCGGCGGGCGCGGGCGGCGAGGCGCCGTCCTACATCTGCTGGGGCCACAACAACCGGTCCGCGCTGATCCGCGTCCCCATGTACAAGCCCGCCAAGGGCCACTCGACCCGCATCGAGTTCCGCTCCCTGGACACCGCCGCCAACCCCTACCTGGCGTTCGCGGCGATCCTCGGCGCGGGCCTGAAGGGCATCGAGGAGGGCTACGAGCTCCCGCCGGGCGCCGAGGACGACGTGTGGGCGCTGACCTCGGCCGAGCGCCGCGCGATGGGCATCGAGCCGCTGCCGCAGAGCCTGGACGAGGCGATCCGCGCGATGGAGCGCAGCGAGCTGATGGCGGACGTCCTCGGCGAGCACGTCTTCGACTTCTTCCTGCGCAACAAGCGCCAGGAGTGGGAGGAGTACCGGCGGCAGGTCACCGAGTTCGAACGCCGCCGCCTGATGCCCGTCCTGTAGGCGTCCGCGCGTCCTGTGGGCGTCCGCGCGTCCTGTGGGCGTCCGCCCGGCACGGCGCGCGGACGACGGCCGGGAGCCCGCGCGGGGGTCCGGCCGTCGCCGTCTCAGGCCGTCTCAGGGCCGTCTCAGGGCCGGGTCACGGCATGAGCGTCTCGGCGATCCGCCAGAACCCCTTGACGTTCAACGTCCTCGGGGTGATCGCGAACGCGCCCTTGAGCAGCGGCCCGCCCTTCCCGCCCGGGAAGTAGTAGACCGCTCCGATGGAGGACGGCAGGTCGGGGTACGTGCGGCCGTACCCCGCGATGACCAGGTCGCCCGTCCCGTCGCCGTTCAGGTCCTGGACGAGGACGGAACTGCCGAACAGCTCGTGCTTCTGCGGACGGGCCGGAGCCCCCGCGAGGGAGAGGTCGACCGACCGCGCGCCCTTGGCGGTGAGGCCCTTGCGCGTCCCGTAGAGGACGGTGACCGCACCCGCCCTCTCGGTCTTGCCGAGCCTGGTCCCGGCGGCCCCGGCGACCACCTCGGCGAAGCCGTCGCCGTCGAGGTCGCCGACGGCGAGCGAGTCGCCGAACCGGTCGGAGGCCGAACCCTGGCCCGGGACGCCCGGCGTCTCCTTGGAGAACGTCACGGGCGCGCCGAGGCCGCCCTTCCCGCCGTACAGAACGCTGATCTGCCCGGTCCCGCCCGGCCGGTACCGCTTGACGACGAGGTCGGCGCGGTGGTCGCCGTCGAAGTCGCCGGGCTTGGCGGACCTGCCCGTCGTGGCGCCCGTGACCTGCGCCGCGGAGACCCGGGGCTCGTCCGTCAGGGTGAGGGCCACGGCGGATCCCGCCGCCACGGCTCCCGCCGCCAAGGAACCGATCCCGGCCAGGGTGCGCCTTCTCATACGCGGAAACTCCTGAAAGCGGGGGAGGTGGACGGGGGAGCGGCACAGCGGGGCTCGCGGGGATCAGGGGGACGGCCGCGCGTCCCCCCGTGGGTGAGTCGGCCCAAGATCGATCCGGGTTCGCGCCGTGGCCGTTTCGTGATCTCGTATCGCTCTCCGTGCCCGGACGGCCCCGGCGGATTACGGTGGTCGGGTGAGCACGCCGAGCGCGCACGACCGCCGTCCCTCACCCTCGCTGCCGACCAGGCTGGCCCGGCTGGGCTTCGGTGACCCGGCCGGAGCCGAACGCCTGCTCGCCGAGGCCGGTCCCGCCGTCACCGCCGAGCTCCTGGACGACCTGGGCGCCACCCCCGACCCGGACCTCGCGCTGCGCGGCCTCGTCGCCCTGCTCGCCGGCGCCGAGCGCGCGGGCGAGGCCGCCGCG